>DATAGF010000175.1:0-21774 GCA_036257075.1 Miltoncostaeaceae bacterium | reverse complement strand
TCATGCAGGGGCTCCCGGAGCGTCGGCGCCGACCCGCACTACCTTAGCGCGGCCACCGGCCTCTCCCGCCTGCGCCGGAGCACCGGCTCATCCCGGGACGATGAGGCCGTAGTGGCCGTCGCGGCGCCGGTAGACGACGTTCACCTCGCCGGCCTCGTTGCGGAAGACGTAGAACTCGTGGCCGAGCATCTCCATGCTCAGCGCCGCCTCCTCGGGGCTCATGGGCTTCATCTCGAAGGTCTTGCGCTTCATGAGCTGGGGCGGCTCCTCCTCCTGGTACTCCTCCGGCTCGGCGGCCTCCTCCGGCGGCGGCGGGGGCGCGAGCTCGTCCAGCGCCGGCCGCCCGGCGTGCGACTTGCGCCGCTCCCGGTAGCGCCGCGCCTGGCGCTCGAGCTTGCGCGCCGCCTGGTCGATCGCGGTGTACATGTCCTCGGCGCTCTCGCGCGCGCGCAGGACCGGGCCCTTGGTCCGCACGGTCACCTCGGCGATCTGCCGACGCTCGATCTTCGGGTTCTTCTCCACCGAGAGCTCGAGCTCGACGGTCATCGCGTCGTCCCACGGCGGCATGATCCGGGCCAGCCGCTCGAGCTTGTGCTCGGCGTGGTCGAAGAGGGCATCGGTGACGGAGGTGTTCCTTCCCTTGACCTGGAGCTGCACGGTCGGCCCCCCTCCCGTCGCCTTCGGCTTATCCTAATGCGGATGAGCGCCTCTTTCGGGCGCTCATGCGCGCCTCCGGCCCCTGGCCGGGGCCTCCGGCAGACCGGCGCACCGGCTTCGCCGGGGCGGGCGCCGGAACAAGCACGATCACCGGCCACGCAACGCACGAGCGAAGCAGGCGGCCCCGACGGTCCGGGAGCCGGCGCGGCGGAGGGCCCGGGCGCAGTCGGCGAGGGTCGCGCCCGTCGTGTGGACGTCGTCGACCAGCACCGCGTGGCCCGGCGCCGGGCCGGCGCCCGCCGCCGAGAAGGCGCCGGCGGCCTGGCGGGCCCGCGCCGCCGCGGACGACCCGCGCTGGGCCGGCTCCTCCCGGACACGCGCCAGCGCCTCGGCGACCGGCCGGCCCCAGCGCCTGCCGAGCTCGCGAGCGATCAGGAGGCTCTGGTTGAAGCCGCGCTCGGCCAGCCGCCGCCGGCCGAGGGGCACCGGCACCAGGACGGCGTCGGGCGGCGGCGCCGGCAGCGCGGCGGCGATCCGGTCGGCCAGCACGCCGGCGAGGGCCCGGCGCCGCCCGTCCTTGAGCGACGCCACGAGCGCCGGCGCGGGGGCGGCGTAGACCACCGCCTGGCGGGCGCCGTCGAGCCGTCCCCGGCAGGAGGGGCAGCGGGCCACCGGCACCGGCACGGGCGCGCCGCAGCCCGCGCAGAGCGGCGGCCTCAGGGCCTCCAGGGCGGCCAGGCACACGGCGCAGGCGGCCGGGCCGGGGAGCCCGCACCCCGCGCACGCCGGGGGGAGGAGCAGGTCGAGGAGGCGTCCGAGGGCCATGCCCCATGCTCCGCCGCCGCGGCGCGCGGGGGGCGCGACGAGCGCGCCGGGACCGTCACGGAGCCGCGCCGAGCGCGGCGCGAAGCGAGCGCTCGTACGGCGGACGGTGAACGCCCTCCTCGGTCACGATCGCCGACACCAGCCGCGCGGGGGTGACGTCGAAGGCCGGGTTGGCGACGCGCGCCCCCTCGGGCGCGGCGGGGCGGCCGAACAGGCCCAGCTCGCGCACCTCGTCGGCGGCGCGCTCCTCGATGACCACCCCGGCGCCCTCCGGGGTCGAGGGGTCGAGCGTCGTCGTCGGCGCGGCGACGATCATCGGGATGCCGTGCTCGCGGGCGAGGATCGCGAGCCCGTACGTGCCGATCTTGTTCACCACGTCGCCGTTCGCAACGATGCGGTCCGCGCCGACCACGACGTGGCTCACGCGTCCTGAGGCCATCATCGAGGCGGCCATCGAGTCGGCGATCAGCGTGTACGGGATCCCCTCACGCTCGAGCTCCCAGGCCGTGAGGCGGGCGCCCTGCAGCAGCGGCCGGGTCTCGTCCACGAGCACGCGCACCGTCGGGTCGGCGGCGAAGGCCGCCCGCACCACGCCGAGGGCGGTGCCGTAGCCCCCGGTCGCGAGCGCCCCGGCGTTGCAGTGGGTCAGGATGCGCGCGCCCCGGGTCAGCAGCTTGAGGGCGTGAGCGCCCATGCGCTCGCAGCGCTCGACCTCCTCGGCGTGCAGGGCGCGCGCGGCGGCGGCGAGGTCGGCGGCAAGGGCGGCGGCCGGGCCGGGATGGGCCGCTGCGAGCGCGGCCTGGCGGTCGACCGCCAGGGAGAGGTTGACGGCCGTGGGCCGCGCCTCGCGCAGCTCGGCGGCCGCCCGCGCCACCTCGGCCTTGGCCGAGGCCAGGTCGCCGCCCGACGCCCGCGCCGCCGCGAGGGCGACGCCCATCGCGCCCGCGACCCCGATGGCCGGGGCGCCGCGCACGACCATCGCGCGGATGGCCGCGGCCACCTCCGGCCACTCGCGGAGGGTCACGGTCACGACCTCGGCGGGCAGGCGGGTCTGATCCAGCATCTCCACGACGCCGTCCCCGAGGCGCAGGATGTCGCCCGGGGCGAGCCCGGCGGGGGTGGCCGGCGCGCTCACGTGCCCCGGTCCCACGAGGCGAGGTAGCGCGCCTGGTCGGGCGTGAGGGCGTCGATCTCGACCCCCAGCGTCGCGAGCTTCACGGCCGCGATCTCCTCGTCGATGTGGCGCGGCACCGGGTACACCCGCTTCTCCAGGGCGTGGCCCTCGCGGGCGATGAACTCGGCGCCGAGGGCCTGGTTGGCGAAGCTCATGTCCATGACCGAAGCGGGGTGGCCCTCGGCCGAGGCGAGGTTCAGGACCCGGCCCTCTGCCAGCAGGTGGATGCGCCGGCCGTCCGCCATCTGGTACTCGCGCACGGACGGCCGCACCTCGCGCACGGCGACCGCGAGGCCGGCGAGCCCGGGCAGGTCGAGCTCCACGTCGAAGTGGCCGGCGTTGGCCAGCACGGCCCCGTCCTTCATGCTGGCCACGTGCTCGGGGCGGATGACGTCGACGTCGCCGGTCGCCGTGATGAAGACGTCGCCGATCTCCGCCGCCTCGGCGGCCGGCATGACCTGGAAGCCGTCCATGACCGCCTCGAGCGCCCGCAGCGGGTCGACCTCCAGGACGATCACGGTCGCGCCCATCCCGCGCACGCGGCTCGCGACGCCCCGGCCGCACCAGCCGAAGCCGGCCACCACCACGCGCTTGCCCGCGATGAGCATGTTCGTCGCGCGCAGGAGGCCGTCGACCACCGACTGGCCGGTGCCGTAGCGGTTGTCGAAGAGGTGCTTGGTGTCGGCGTCGTTGACCGACAGGACCGGGAAGCCCAGCCCGCCCTGTGCCTCGAGCGCCCGCAGCCGGATGACGCCCGTGGTCGTCTCCTCGGTGCCCCCGATGACGCCCGCGAGCATCTCGCGGCGCTCGCCGTGCAGCACGCCCGCGACGTCGGCGCCGTCGTCCATGGTGATCTGGGGCGCGTGGTCGATGGCGGCGCTGATGTGGCGGTAGTAGGTGGCCTCGTCCTCCCCGCGGCGGGCGTGGACGGCGATGCCGTGGTCGCTGACCAGCGCCGCGGCCACGTCGTCCTGGGTGGAGAGCGGGTTGGACGCCACCAGCACGACGTCCGCCCCGCCGGCCTGGAGCGTGCGCGCCAGGTTCGCCGTCTCGGCCGTCACGTGCAGGCTCGCCGACACGCGCAGCCCGGCGAGCGGCCGCTCGCGGGCGAAGCGCTCCCGGATCGACGCCAGGACGCGCATCTCGCGGTCGGCCCACTCGATCCGCTGGCGCCCGAGCGGGGCGAGCGCGAGGTCGGCGACGTCGTGGGCGGCCACGGGCGTCAGGCCCCCGGGCTCTCGACCGGGAGGCCGGCCGCGGCGGCAGCCTCGCAGAGGCGCCGGTCGTAGCAGTAGAACCCTCCGAGACGGAGCGCGCCGATCCTCGCGCTGGCGACGTGGATGGCGTCGAAGGTCCTCAGGCCGGACGGCTCGACCTCCTGAGCGGCGCGGCGGACGGCCTGGCTGAGGGGGACCACGACGAGGCCGGCGATGACGGCCCTGGCCGCCGCGACGCCCTCCTCCCCGGCGGCACGCCGCACCGCTCGCGCGAACTCCACGACGCCGACCGCGCTCGTCAGCACCCGGTCGTGCGCGTCGAGCCGCCGCTCGAGCGTCAACGCCTCCGGCTCATCGAGGACGAGCTTCACCAGCGCGGAGGCATCGGCGTAGGCGATGCCTCCGGGCTCAGACAATGTCCTCGCGCGCCTCCTGGAGCGCCCTGGTCCCCGCATACGGGTCGCCGGGTATCGAGATGCGCGGCGGCAGGTCGCGCAGGCTGCCGGTCGGCGCCTCGAGCTGCCCCTCGGCGATCATCCGCTCGATGGGATCGAGGTCCGCGTTCAGGGGCACCAGCTCCGCCACGGGCAGGTTCCGCTCCGTGACGACCAGCCGCTCACCCGCCTTCACCCGGCGCAGGTAGACGCTCAGGTTCTGCCGCAGCTCCCGCACGCCCACCGACTCAGGCATAGCACGAAAGTAGCACATCGCCGGCTCAGCCCTCGGCGCCGGCGGCCCTCCCGTAGCCCGTCTCGGCGAGACGCGCCTTGAGGCGCTCGATGGGCTCGACCGGCCCGGGGTCGACGCCGCGCAGGAGCGCCAGGTAGAGGGACGCGTAGTCGCCGAGCATGACGAGGTCGAGCATCCGGGCGAGCGGCGCCTGGCCCTCCGCGGTGATGGAGAGGCTCCCGTCGACGTGGGGCGCGACGATCTCGCTCGTCAGGTCGAAGCGGCGCTCGACCTGGCGGTGGTTGCGCGGGTCGCGCAGGAGCACGAGCTTCGTGAGCTCGGACAGCGGCGTGGGCGTGCCGGAGAGGCCGACGATGTCGTTGTGGTCGAGCTCGGGCAGCTCGGCCGACCAGGCCGGCAGCTTGGCGTTCTCGTCGATCTGGCAGCGCCAGCGGTAGGCGACGGGGGCGGTCAGCTCGGCGCCCCAGATCAGCGGCACCGACCCCAGCAGCGCCCGGGCGAGCTGCTTGGCCGGGTTGGCGGACTCGGGCACGTCGTGCCCGAGCGCGGCGATCGAGGCGGCGATGGTCTCGCGGGCCTCCTGCATGTCGGAGCCCAGCGGCGGCACGGCGCCCACCCGGTCGAGCAGCACGGCGACCGGCACCAGCAGCCGCAGCAGGGCCGCGCGCGGCTGGAGCCCCGGCGGGAGCGGGATGACCGGCACCCCCTCGGCCGCGTAGAAGCTCGCGAGCTTCCCCCCGCTCGTGACGGCGACGCAGAGGGCGTTCCGCTCCAGGGCCTGGCTGGCGCAGGTGAGGGTCTCCTCGGTGTTCCCCGAGTAGGAGCTGAGGATGACCAGGGTGTTCTCGCCGATCCAGCCCGGGAGGAGGTAGTCGCGCACGACGGCCATCGGCCTCACCAGGCGGTCGCGGTAGGCCCCCAGCATCAGGTTGCCGGCGACGCCCGAGCCGCCCATGCCGCAGACGGCGATGTCCGCGACGGTGTCGACCGGGAAGGGCAGCTCGACCGCCTCGGCGGCCGCGCGCGACTCGTCGAAGGCGGCGGCCGAGTCGGCCATGCCGGCGATCAGCCCGAGCGAGTCGGCCGCGAGGGCCTCCGCTCCGTCGAGTCCGTACACGCGCGCCAGGCTACAGGGCGTCCGCGGGGCCCGAGACCTCGGCCCCGGTGGCCACGGGCGCCGACCCGTCCACCCGTGCCGCCGCCCCGATCGCCGCCCCGTCGCCCACGACGGCCCCCGGCTCGAGGACGGCGCGCGGGCCGACCGTGACGCCCTCGCCGAGGATCGCGTCGCGCAGCAGGGCGCCCTCCGCCACGCGCGTCCCCGCCCCGAGCACGCTGCCCTCGACCACCGCACCGGCGTCGACGCGGGCGTCCGGCCCCAGGCTCGACCGGGCCCCGACGCTGGCGCCGGCATCGACCGCGGCGCCGGGGCCGAGGTAGGCGTCGCCGGTGGGCGACTCGGTGCGGGCGGCCCCGCTCAGCACGTCGTGGTGCGCCGCCAGGTAGGAGGCGGGCGTGCCGATGTCGCGCCAGTAGGCGTCGCTCGGGAAGCCGAACAGGGCGCCGGCCTCGGCGAGCGACGGGAAGACCTCGCGCTCGACCGAGACCGCCCGGCCCGCCGGGATGTCGTCGAGCACGGAGGGGTCGAGCAGGTAGGTGCCGGCGTTGATCCGGAACGGCTCGCCCGGCCGCAGCTCCTGGGGCGAGGGCTTCTCGACGAACGCCTCGACGGAGTGGTCGTCGTGCAGGCGGACCAGCCCGAACGCCGACGGGTCCTCCACCGGCGTGAGCACCACGGTGCCGGCCGCGCCGGTGCGGGCGTGGGCCTCCATCACCGCGCTGAGGTCGAGATCCGTGAGGATGTCGCCGTTCAGGACCAGGAACGGGGAGCCGTCGAGCAGCCCCTCGGCGTTCTTCATGGCGCCGGCGGTCCCCAGCGGCTCCGGGTCGACGACGTAGCGCAGGCGCACCCCGGCCGACTCGCCCTCGCCGAAGTGGGCCCGCAGCGCGTCGGGGCGGTAGCCGCACGAGAAGATCACGTCGGTCACCCTGTGACGGCGCAGCAGGTCGAGCTGGTGCGCCACGAAGGGGCGGTCGACCAGCGGCATCATCGGCTTCGGGCGCGTGTCGGTGAGCGGGCGCAGGCGCGTCCCAGCACCGCCGACGAGGATGACGGCCTGGGTCATGACGGGATCCTGCCGATGCCCTCGAAGACGTAGCCGGCCGCCGCCATCGCGTCGGGGTCGAGCGCGTTGCGGCCGTCGATGACGATGGGCGAGCGCATGGTCGAGCGGACCGCCGCCCAGTCCAGGCCGACGATCGACGCCCACTCGGTGACCAGGACGGCCGCGTCGGCCCCGGCCACCGCCTCCTCGGCGGTGGCGCACATGATGACCCCGTGCAGGCGCTCGCCCGCGCCGTCCACGACGGGGTCGTAGGCGCACACCTCGGCACCCTCGGCGAGCAGGCGCGCCGCCAGCACCAGGCTGGACGCCTCGCGCATGTCGTCGGTCTCCGGCTTGAAGGCGAGGCCGAGCAGGGCGACGCGCTTGCCCTCGAGCGACCCCAGGTGCTTCTTCAGCTTGCCGATGACGCGGCGCTTCTGAAGCTCGTTCACCTCGATCACGGAGGTGAGCAGCTGGAAGTGGTAGCCCGAGTTGCCCGCGAGCTGCTTCAGGGCGGCCACATCTTTGGGGAAACAGCTTCCCCCAAAGCCAATCCCGGCCCGGAGGAAGGAGGCGCCGATGCGGGCGTCGAGGCCCATGCCCTCGGCGACCACCGAGACGTCGGCGCCGACCTCCTCGCAGACATTGGCGATCTCGTTGATGAAGCTGATCTTGGTGGCCAGGAAGGCGTTCGAGGCGTACTTGACCATCTCGGCCGAGGGCACCGTGGTGCGCACCACCGGGGCGTCGAGCGCGCGGTAGAGCGATTCGACGCGGTCGCCGTGGGCGGGGTCGAAGGCGCCGATCACGATGCGGTCCGGGTGGAGGAAGTCGTGGATCGCGGCCCCCTCCTTGAGGAACTCCGGGTTGGAGCAGTAGCCCACGTGCGAGAGCCCGCGCGCGTCGAGCTCGGCGCGCACGCGCTCGCCGGTGCCCACCGGGACCGTGCTCTTCATGACGAGCACGTGGTCGCCGCCGGCGCCGACCCGCTCGAGCTCGTCGACCACGCTCATGACCCGCGAGAGGTCGGCGTCGCCGGAGTAGGTCGGGGGGGTGTCGACCGCCACGAAGACCATGTCCGAGCGCTCGAGCAGCAGCTCGAGGGAGAGGGTGAAGGCGATTCGCTCGGCGTGCTCGGCGAGGAGCTCGGCCAGCCCGGGCTCGTAGATCGGGACCTCGCCCCGCTGCAGCGTCGCGACCTTGTCCTCGTCGATGTCCCGGATCGTCACCCGGAAGCCCAGCGAGGCGAGGCAGACGCCGGTGACCAGGCCGACGTAGCCCGCCCCGATGACCCCGACGCGCTCGCTGCCGCCGGCCCCGCTGCCGGGCGCCGGCCCCTCCGACCCCTCCTGGTTCACGGGGTCGAGCCCTCGAACTCGACCGAGACCTCGGTGTCCGTGCGGCCCTTCTTCAGCTTTGCGCGGTTGAGCGGGCGCATCGACTTGGCGATCTCCTCGATGGTCTTGGCGCTCAGGTCGTTCTCGAGCGCGTTGGAGACCCAGTAGGTCACACCGCCCACCTTGAACGCGAGCCGCTGCAAGTTGCGGCCGTCATAGTATGTGAGGTACTCGCGCCCCCCGGTCGTATAGGAACCGGTCTGGCCCTCGAGGATCGAGATGTTCTTCGCCGAGGTCATCATGATCCCCCAGTAGCGAGGGGCCCCACCGACGTACACCTGGCCGACGACCTTCACGGCGGGCGGACCGCCGTTGCCCGAGCCCGAATTGACGCGATAGGCGCGCAGGATCCTGACGCTCGTGCCGCGCGCCACCTTCATCGGCACCATGACCTTGAGGCCGAGCGCGCGCTGGGCGCGGCGCAGCGGGTCCACCAGGCTGGTGGTGTCGACCGTGTCGGCCGGCGGGCGGACCTCGGGCTTGGGGGCCGGCTTCAGCCTGCCGTCCCAGTCGTCGCCGGCGACGACGACCACCTCGTTGCCGTTCGCGTCGGCGGCGTCGAGGGGCGCCGTGCCGGCCGAGGCGCCGAGCATGCCGCGGATCTTCCGGGCGGGCTCGCGGAACCCGTCCGCGTAGTAGACGACGCTCGTCTCGTAGTCGAAGGCGTCGGCGTTGCCGGCGGCGCGGGCGGCGTAGCGGCGCTCGCGGAGGGCGTCGGCGAGGTCCTCGGCCGCGAGCACGCGCCCGCTGCCGTTCATGACGGCCACGTCGACCGTGGCCGGGTCGATCGGCTTGTCGGCCGCCTCGCCCTCCTCGAACTCGGGGTTCTTCCACTCGGCCACCTTGGTCCGGATCTCCTGCGTCGAGGCCTCCTCCACCGCGGCGCCGTTGATGAGGTTGCCGCTGCCCTGGATCCGCACCCGGGCGATCTTGTCGTCGGGGGTGGTGAGGGCGAGCTCCATCAGGCTCAGGAAGCGCCGCGGGCTGGTGATGCTCATCTCGATGTTCTTGTCGAAGATCTTCCGGAAGCTCGTGACGTTGGTGAGGTTCCCGATGTCCTTCGTCTGGCGCTTCAGCTCCGAGAGGAACTGCTGCTGGCGGGCGATGCGGGCGTAGTCCGAGTCGGTGTGCCGGTACCGCACGTACGACAGCGCGTCGTTCCCGCCCAGGCGCTGGTAGCCGGGCTGCAGATCGATGTCGGCGTAGTTGGTCGACGCCGTGCCGATGTTCTTGTTGTAGTAGCGGCGGTCGACGTCGAGGTAGACGCCGCCGACCTCGTCGACCAGCTTCGCGAAGCCCGCGAAGTCCACGATCACGTACTCGTTGACCGGCTCGCCGGTGAGCGCCTCGACGGTCTTGATCGTGGTCGCGGCGCCGTACGAGTAGGCGCTGTTGATCTTGCCCTGGCCGACGTCCGGGATGTTGACCAGCAGGTCGCGCGGGAAGGACAGCATCGAGATGAAGCCGCGCTTGTTGTCCATGCGGACCAGGATGATCGTGTCGCTGCGGCCGGGGTCGCCGAGCTGGGGCCGGGTGTCCGAGCCGATCACCAGCACGTTCACCGGCTCGCCCGGCAGCACAGCCCGAGTGGCCCGGCGGGCGGCCTTCGCCTCCGGCGTGTCCGGGGCGGCCGCCTCGAGCGTGTCGTCCAGGTAGATGTAGCTGCCCGCGGAGATCGCGACGACGAGGGCGAGGATGCCCCAGAGCGACCAGCCGAGGATCGAGACCCAGAGGCGGCGGCGCCGCGGGACGCGCCAGTAGCGCGCCTTCCGGTGGCCGGGCTCCTCCCGCCGTGGGCTCATCAGATGCCCGCCCCCGCGTCCCGCAGCGGGGCCTGCGTCCCGCCCACCATCCGGGCGAACTCCACCAGCGCGCGCCGGTAGCGCGGGAGGCTCTCGATCTCCACGTACTCCTCGGGCCCGTGGTGGCCGCCGCCGCGCGGGCCGAACTCCACGGCGGGCACCCCGACCCCGAGGAAGGCGACGGCGTCCGACGCCCCGTCGCGGCCCACCGAGGCGCTCGACGGCTCCTCGCGGCCCGCCGCCGCGAGCAGCGCCCGCACCATCGGGTGGTCCGCGGGCACCTCGGCCGGTGGGCGCTCGATGAGCACCTCGACCCCCGCACCGGGGTCGAGCGAGCGGATCTGAGCGAGCACGCCCTCGGGCGACTGCCCGGGCAGGTAGCGGACGTCGACGTCCATGCGGCAGAGGTCGGGCACCTTGTTCACCGCGTCGCCGCCCTGGATCCGGCCCAGGTTGATCGACGGGCGCTCGAACAGGGGGGCGGACTCGGCGGCGAAGGGGAGGGTCTGGATGCGGCGGAAGAGGTCGACGGCGCGCAGGACCGCATTGTCGCCCAGCCACGGGGTGGCGCCGTGGGCCGCGGTTCCGGCCACGTCCACGCGAACCATCAGCACGCCCTTGGCCTGCACGCCGACGTGCATGTCGGTGGGCTCGCCGCAGACGACGAAGTCCGCCCGCAGTCCGTCGCGAACCAGCATCTCCGTACAGTTCTCCCCCGGGTCGGAGCGTTCCTCGTCGGGGACCACCACGAGCTCGACCTCGACGCCGTCGATCTCCCCGGACAGGTCGGCCACGGCGAGCATCATGGCGGCCAGCGCGGACTTCATGTCGTAGGCGCCGCGCCCGAAGAGGCGGCCGTTCTCGACCCGCGGCGCGAACTGCTCCGGGTGGCCGGGCACGACGTCCAGGTGGCCGTGCAGCACCAGGCGCGTCGAGCCCGTGCCGACGCGCGCCACGAGGCAGCGGCGGCCGCCGGTCTCCATCCGCTGCACCGCCGCGCCCTGCGCCTCGAGCCACCCGGCGACGAAGTCGGTGGCGAGCCCGATCCCCGAACGTCGCGACGTGTCGTAGCCGATCAGCCGCTCGGCCAGCAGGACCTCATCCACCCAGGCAGGATATCCGAGGCCCTACCGGTTCCCCGGGCGCGTGCCCGCGGGCACGTTCGGCGCGACCGCCCGGCTCGCGCGCGTCTGGACGTCGATCGCGGCGACCGGGTTCCGCAGGCTCCACGCGCCCCAGGCGGCCAGCAGCGCGGCGCAGGCGGCCAGCGTCGCCTCGATGCCCGCGCGCTCGGCCGCGGCGCCCGCGACCGTGGAGCCGATGGCGATCGGGCCGATCACCGAGAGCTGGTAGAGGCCGAGCATCCGGCCCAGCAGCGGCCGCGGCGAGCGCAGCTGGATCGCCGTGTTGGTGGCGGCGAACATCCAGATCCAGAAGGCGCCGCTGAAGGCCATCCCGAGCAGGCCCAGCCACAGCCAGGGCGTCACGGCGACGACGGCCATGCCTGCCGAGAAGGTCAGGGTCGCGATGGGCAGCGCGCGGTGGCGGGGCAGGCCCCCGCCGTGCAGCCGCTCCAGGAGCCAGGCGCCGACGAGGGCGCCGCCGCCCATCGCCCCGAGGAGCAGCCCGAGCCCCTCCGGGCCGGCGTCCAGGCGGTCGGCGACCACCGGCGCCAGCTCCTGGATGGGCGAGGCCAGCGCGGTGAAGATCGCCATCCCGATCAGGAGCCGGCGCATCCCGTCGTCGCGGGCGGCGTAGCCGAGCGCCTCGCGCATCCCGACGCCCTCGCCGGCCGCCGACGGCGGGGCCGCCGGGACGCGCAGCAGCGCCAGCACGAGGGCCAGGAACGAGACCGCGTTGAGCGCGAAGCACGCCGTGGCCCCGAAGAGCGCCAGGGTCGCGCCCCCGATCGCCGGCCCGACGAGACGGGCGACGTTGATGCCCGCGGCGTTCAGGCTCACGGCCTGCGAGAGGCGCGGCGCCGGCACGAGCGCCGGGATCAGCGCCAGCATCGACGGGAGCCCGACGGCGAAGCCGACCCCGACCAGGAACGTGAGGGCGTAGATCGACCAGACGTCCGGACCGTTCGCCCAGGTGATCAGCGCGAGCACGCCGGCGGCGGCAGCCTGCAGGAGGAAGGTCCAGATGCCGACGGCGCGGCGGTCGAAGCGGTCGGCGAGCTGCCCAGCGACCGTCGAAAGCAGGATCGCCGGGGCGCGGGTGACGAGCGCCAGCGCACCCACCGCCGCCGGGCTGTCGGTGAGCTCCAGGATCAGCCAGCCGCTGGCGACGATCTGCAGCCACGAGCCGGCGTTCGAGGCCAGGCTCGCGAGCCAGACCACGCGAAAGGCCGGGTAGCGGAGGACGGCGGGGACCACCCGCGGAGTATGGCCGTCAGGCGGGGAGGCGGATGACGGCCGAGGCGCCCTCGATGCGTGCCTCGCCGCCGTGGGCCCGGGCGACCGCGCGCACGATGGCGAGGCCGAGCCCGGCGCCGCCGCCGCCGTCGGCCGAGCGGCCCCGGACGAAGCGCTCGAAGACCGCCTCGGCGTCCTCCGCCGGCACGCCGGGGCCCTCGTCCTCGACCGCGAGCTCCACGGCGCCGCCGACGCGGCGCCCGGCGACCGCGACGCCGCCCTCCCCGTGCCGGAGGGCGTTGTCGACGAGGTTCGCGACGGCCTGCTCCACACGGACGCGGTCGGCCACCACCGCCAGGCCCGGCTCGGCGGCGACCCGGAGCGGGCGGCCCGCATCGGCGGCGCCCCCGGCGAAGCGGGAGGCCACCGAGTCGAGGAGCTCGCGGACGTCGAGCCGCTCGCGGTGGAGCGGCAGCCGGTCCTCGTCCATGCGGGCGAGGACAAGCAGGTCGTTCGCCAGGCGGGCGAGCCGCCCGGCCTCGTCGCGCGCGGAGGCGAGCGCGGCGCGCAGCTCCTCCTCGCTGCGGTCGCCGGTGAGGGCGAGCTCGACCTCCGCCGTCAGCACCGCGATCGGGGTGCGCAGCTCGTGGCCCGCGTCGGCCACGAAGGCCCGCTCTCGGGCAAGCGCTGCGTCGATGCGGGCGAGCATGTCGTTGAGCGTCTCGCCGAGGCGGCGCAGCTCGTCGCGCGCCTCGGGGAGGGGCAGCCGCTCGCCGCTGCGCGCCCCCGAGATCTCGCCGGCCCGCGCCCGCATCGCCTCGACCGGGCGCAGGGCCCGCGCGGCGACCAGGTAGCCGAGGGCCGAGGCCGCCAGCAGGGCGAGCGGGCCGGCGATGAGCAGCTGCCCGGTGAGCTCGGCGACGGCCTCGTCGCGGTCCCCGAGCGACGCGCCCACGACCACGGCGCGCGCGTCGCCGGCCGGCCGGGCGAGGAGCCGGACGGGGCCGTCGGCGACCGGGGCGGAATCGCGGTCGAGGGTGACCGGGCCGGCCACCGCGCTCCGCGCCTCGTCCGCGCTCAGGAGCGGCGCCCGCAGCGCCGGCGCGGACGCGTCGAGCACGCGCCCGTCCGCGTCGACGACCTGCGCGAAGCCCTCCTCGAGGTCGGCGAGGCGCAGCTCGGCCGGCTCGGGGAGCCGCCCGGTCGCGGCCACCACGGCTGCCAGCTCGTCGGCGCGCGCGCTCAGCGACGTCTCGATCCCGTCCTCGATCCCCCGCGCCAGGCTGATCCGGAGGAACACGGCGACGATCGCGAGCACGATGGCCATCGCGAGCGCGAACGCCAGGGTCAGCCGCCAGCGGATCGGCAACCGCCGGATCACGGCGGCGCGCGGAGGCGGTAGCCCCCGCCCCGGACGGTCTCGATGTCGCGGCGGCCGAAGGGCCGGTCGACCTTGTTGCGGAGGTAGCGGATGTAGACCGCGACGATGTTCGATTGGTTCTCGTAGGCGCTGTCCCAGCCGGCCTCGAGCAGCGCGAGCCGGCTCAGCACCTCGCCGGGGCGGCGCATGAGCGCCTCGAGCAGGGCGAGCTCGGTCGCCGACAGGGCGATCTCGGTCTCGCCCCGCCAGACCCGCCGCTCGGCCGGGTCGAGCCGCAGGTCGCCCACCTGCAGGACGGCCGGCCGCTCCCGCGGGCCGCGGCGCGCCAGGGCGCGCAGGCGGGCGCCGAGCTCGGCGAGGGCGAACGGCTTGACCAGGTAGTCGTCGGCGCCGCCGTCGAGCCCCGCGACCCGGTCCTCGACCTCGCCGCGCGCCGTCAGCATCAGGATCGGCGTCCAGACGCCGGCCGCGCGCAGCCGGCGGCAGGTCTCGAAGCCGTCGATCCCCGGCAGCATGACGTCCAGCACGATCGCGTCGTAGGCCGTCGCGCCCGCCATCCAGAGGGCGTCCTCGCCGCGCGCGACGGCGTCGGCCACGGCGCCCTGCTCCGTCAGCCCGCGGCGGAGCAGGTCGGCCATCTTCGCCTCGTCCTCGACGATCAGCACGCGCACGGAGCCCTCCGCCCGTCGCCGGCGGCCCGACGGTGGCGCGCCCGGGATGAGAGCACGATGAGAAGACCCTCTCACCCGCCTCTCATCCTGTCGCGCTTCCCTCGTATCCTCACCCCAGGCCAAGGAGGCGGAATGAATCGGCGGACCAAGCTCGGCGTCGGAGGCGCGGCGGCGGTCGTCGTCATCGGCGTGGGCTCGTTCTTCGGGATCGCCGCGGCGACGGGCGGCGACGACGACCAGGAGCTCACGGGCTCGGCCCGCGACCGCGCGATCGAGGCGGCGCTGGCCAGCACCGGCGGCGGCAAGGTGCTCGAGACCGAGGCCGGCGACGACGGCGCGGCCTACTCGGTCGAGGTGCGGCGGCCGGACGGGACGGTCGTCGAGGTGCAGCTCGACAGCGGCTTCCACGTGACCCACAGCGTGTCCGACGACGACGGCGGCGGCCAGGACGAGGACTGAGGCGCTCTGCGCGGCCGCGAGTGTGCGAGGCTCGCGGCCGTGCGGCCCGTCTACGTCACCGGACACCGCAACCCCGACCTCGACGCGATCGCGTCGGCCATCGGCTACGCGGAGCTGAAGGGGCGGCTCGAGCCGGGCGAGGGGTACGTCGCGGCCCGGCTCGGGGAGGTGAACGCGCAGACGCGCTGGGCGCTGGCGCGCAGCGGCGTGCCGGAGCCCGAGCTCCTGGCGCACGTCCACCTGCGGGCCCGCGACGTCATGCGCCCGGGGTGCCCGGTCGCCGGCCAGGACGCCTCGCTGCGCGACGTCGGGCTGGTGATGGCCGCCGGGGACGCCGACCTGGTGGCCATCGCCGACGAGGAGGGCGCGGTGGTGGGGATGATCACCGCCCGCAACCTCGCCCGGCGCTACATCAAGGAGTCCGGCGAGCCCTCGAGCTTCGCCGACCGGCCCGTCTCGGCCGACCTGATCGTCGACGTCCTCGGGGGCGAGATGGTGCTGCGCCCCGAGCGGCGCCTGGACGGGCGGCTGTGGGCGGTCACGGTCGACGCCGCGAGCATGGGGCGGACGATGGGCCCCCACGACATCGTCGTGATCGGCGACCGCTCGGATGCCCAGCGGCGGGCCGTGGAGCTCGGCGTGGCGCTCCTGGTGACGACCTACGCCTCGCGGCCGGACCCCGAGATCGTCGAGCTGGCGCGGCGCGGCGGCACCGGGATCATCCTCTCCCCGCTCGACTCATACGTGACCGGCCGGCTGGTCTCCCAGTCGGTGCCGGCCCGCGAGGTGATGGGCCGCGACCCCCTGACGGTGGAACGGGACGACCTGCTCTCGGACATCGCCGACCGGATCAAGGACGTGGACTACAGCGCCGCGATCGTCGTGGACGGCGGCGGCGTCCCGGTCGGCTTGGTCACGCGCGCCGAGCTCGTGCGCCCGGCGCCGCGCCGGGTGCTGCTCGTCGACCACGGCGAGCAGGCGCAGAGCGTGCCCGGCGTCGAGGAGGCCCTCATCGTCGAGATCCTCGACCACCACAACATCGGCTCGATCGAGACGCACCAGCCGGTGGCCGCCACCTTCGACCCGGTCGGCAGCACTGCGACGCTGGTCATCGAGCGCTTCCGGGCGGCGGGGCGCGAGCCCCGGAGGCCGACGGCCACGATGCTGCTGGCGGCGATCCTCTCCGACACGGTCATCCTGACCTCGCCGACGACCACCGAGCGCGACCGCCGGGTCGTCGACTACCTCGAGGAGCTCCTCCAGCTCGACGCGCGGGAGTTCGGGTCGGAGATGTTCGAGGCGTCGTCGGACGTGGGCGGCGTCCCCGCCTCGGAGATCATCCGGCGCGACGTCAAGCAGTACGAGGTGCGCCCCGGCAAGACCGTGTCGATCGCCCAGATCGAGGTCGTCGGGCGGGTCCTGATGGCGCGCCGGGCCGAGCTCCTCGAGGAGATGGAGGCCGAGCGCCAGCGCCGCGGCCACGCCGTCTACGCGCTGATGGTGACCGACATCATCGAGAAGGGCACCGACCTCCTCGTGACCGGCGACGGGGCCGCCCTGGAGCGGGCCTTCGACGCCGAGGCGGTCGGCGGGGTCATCGACCTGCCCGGCGTCATGAGCCGCAAGAAGCAGGTCGTGCCGGCGGTGCTGGGCGCCTTCTAAGCGCCTGCAATCAGGCATCGAACCCCCCAGACGCGAGCCGATCGAGTTCGCCGACTACGACAGGCTTCTGTCTGGATACGTCCTCAGGGAGGAGCATGACGCGTGGCACGCCCACCAGAAGTTCACGGAGTCGGGCGGCCATTTCGAGGCGATATGGGCGAAGGGCTAGACGAGGGCGCGTAAGCGCCGGCTCTGAAAGCGGCGTGTCGCCCCGCCGGCAACGCGTGTCTGGGCCCGCGCCCCCCGACGCGCGGCGTCCTCGCCGTCATTTCGCGGCGATGCGCTTGGGCCCTCAGCCAGACTGGGCGAGGCCGGAGGACCATCGGGCTTGTCTGATTGGGCATCGCCGGGGGCGCGGCGCTCCGGGGGCAGCGACTCCAGGCAGTGGCGCTCAGCGATCCGGTCCAGCGGGAGAAGTCTGGATCCGAAGCGGCCGACACGCCGAGCTCAAGCCCTCGCGGGTGTCGCCTCCCTCGGGGACATGACGCCTCAGGAGCTCGAGGTCGTCGTGCCCCGCGCCGCCCTGCCCCGCGCGTAGCCGGCGACGGTCAGCCCCAGCCCCGCGATGATCGCCCCGGCCCGGCGCAGGCCCTCGGGACGCCCCCGCAGCGCGTCGGCGACGCCGTGGGCGACCCCGACGGCAGCGTCCTGGTGACGTACGTCCGCTCGCTGGCGAGCCCGTCGTCGGACCCCACCCGGCCGGTCATGACGGCCTTCGACAAGCCCTCCGACCAGCACCGCGAGCGGAAGTAGCGCCAGGTGGTGCGGCCCTCGGGGACAAGGTGGCTCACCCGGGCCTCCGGCACCATCCGGACCGTCTGGCCCGGGAAGGCGGAGTAGGCGCGGATCGACAGGTCGGTCTCCTCGCAGCCCAGCGGGGTCTTGCCCACCCGGCCGAGGTCCGAGGCGAACCCGCCGACCCCCGTCACCACCTCGCGCCTGAAGGACATGTTCGCCCCGATGGGATTCCGCACCACGGCGTCGCCCGGCGGGATCCCGCGGTAGCTGCAGCCCATGACCCAGAGGAACTCCTCCGGGATCCAGCCGGGCCGGGGCGTGGCCCAGCGCGGCGTGACCGTCCCGCCGGCGCCCATCACGTCCGGCGACGCGTAGGCCTCGGCGTGGCCCCGCAGCCAGCCGGGCTCGGGCACCGCGTCGTCGTCCAGGAACACCACGATGTCGCCACGGGCGTGGCGGACGCCGGTGTTGCGCGCGCCCGACAGTCCCCGGGTCTCCATGTTGGGCATCACCCGAACGGGTTCCGGCCACTCCACCCGTGCCCGCTCGAGCAGCCCGTCGTTGTGATCGATGACCAGCAGCAGCTCAAGCGGCGACTGCGCCACGACCGCCTCGACGGCCTCGGCGAGCACCGGCCAGCGCTCCTCGGTGTGAGCGCAGACGATGACGCTCGCGGTGGTCACGGGCACCCCCAGAACACGTTCGAACCAGGCGCTTTCCACATGCCTAGAGCATAGTCGGGAGCGGGAGCTACTCGGGGGGCTAGGCGCGTTCCAGCCGGATGGGCGGTGTCCAAGTCCGGCGGGCTGCCGTTGAATCGATCAAGCCTTCGCACGGGGCGGCGCACTCAACTCGATGCCGTCCGCCGCGGGTGCCAGATGACACACGAAAACGGGAGACCCCCAGTGGGCACCACTGCACTCGACCACCCCGCCGCGCTCCGCATGAGCGTGCACAAGACGAGGCGCCCCCGAGCCCCGTTCCCGAAGGTGAGCGCCATCATCCCCGCCAAGAACGAGGCGGCGAACCTCCCCCACGTCCTGCCGGCCCTGCCCGACATCGTGTCGGAGGTGCTGCTGGTCGACGGCCGCTCGACCGACGACACCATCGCGGTCGCCCGCAGTCTCCGTCCCGACGTGATCGTGGTTCCGCAGTCCTACCGCGGCAAGGGCGACGCCCTGGCGTGCGGGTGCGCCATGGCCAGCGGCGACATCATCGTGCTGATGGACGCCGACGGCTCGACGGACCCCGCCGAGATCCCGCTGTTCGTCGAGGCGCTCATCGACGGCGCCGACTTCGCCAAGGGCAGCCGCTACCTGCCAGAGGGCGGCAGCGAGGACCTCACCTTCATCCGCCGCAGCGGCAACGCGGCCCTCACGGGGCTCGTCAACGTCCTCTTCGGCGCGCGCTACACGGACCTCTGCTACGGCTACAACGCGTTTTGGCGCGACTGCCTCGCGCCCCTCAACCTGGACTGCACCGGCTTCGAGATCGAGACCCAGCTCAACCTGCGCGCGGTCAAGGTCGGCCTGGCCATCCGCGAGGTGCCGAGCGTGGAGCGCAACCGCATCCACGGCGAGAGCAACCTCCACCCCGTCCGCGACGGGCTGCGGGTCCTGCGGACGATCCTCCGCGAGCGCTTCAGCCCGGTCCACGCGCCCGGCCCCGCCTGGGCCGCCCTGACCGGCCAGCTGCGGTACGAGGAGCCCGACGACGTCGTGACCATCAACGGCGAGGTGGCGATGCCGCTCCTCGACCGCACGCTCGACGCCTGAGGCACGGCCGGCCGCAGCACCGACCGGACCCCCGAATGACCATCGACATGGAGAGGGCTCAGATGATGCTGGACACCACGGCCGAGCGCGGCTCCGCCGTCGACGCAGCCGTGGTCTTCATGGTCGTCAGCAACGAGCAGCTCGAGGCGGCGCGGGCCGTCGCGGCGCACCTCCCCGCCAGGGCCACCGTGGTCAACCCCTACACCTTCACCGCGATCCCGCTCGACGAGATGTCCGGCGTCGAGCGGCCGGTCGGCTTCATCCCCTCCCCGCGGGCGATCCAGAGGGCCCGCGCGACGGTCCGTCGCGCGCTCGCCCTCGCCGGCGGGCCGAGCCCCGTGCTCGTCATCGGCCAGGACGAGGGCACCATGGAGCGCGTCGCCGTCACCGCCGCGCGAAAGGCCGGCGCAGGGATCGCCATCATGCCGGACGGCGTGCGGGCCACCGTGCCGGTCGTCCGCCACAAGGCGGCCAGCCTGACCTCGAGGGCCATCCGAGTCGTGGACAGGACGCTGGTCGCCGCGGGGATCCTCGTCGGGCGGCGCGGCGACTTCGGCTCGAGCGCGCCAGACGCGATCCTGGGCTGGGGACCCGGCTGGGAGCAGCCCCTGCAGGGGCGGGCGCCGGCGGCCCTCATCACGAACTGCGGCAACCCGCGCGCCGACGACTTCGTCGAGATGCCGCCCCGGCCCCACGCCGGGCGCATCCTGCTGTGCAGCCAGCCGCTCTCCCTGCCGGCCACCGCCGCACCGCCCCGCGAGGTGGCCGCATGGTACGCCTGGCTCGAGGCGATGGACGCCCTCGGCGACCCGAGCGTGCGGGTGCGCCTGCACCCCGGCGAGCGCTCCGAGCGCTACGACCTGCCCGCGGGGCTCCACCACCTGCGCAGCGAGCCCCCGAGGACGCTCGCCGAGGACCTCGCCTGGGCCGACGTCGTCGTCTCCCCCTACTCCTCCGTGCTCGTCGAGGCGGTCGGCGCCTCGCGGGTGCCGATCAGCGCCGGCGCGACGCAGATCTGGGGTGTCTACGCCGCCAACGCGTTCCTGGAGGACCCGCGCGTCCCGAGCGTCGACTTCCGGACCTCGCTGGGCGTCGAGGACCTCCTGAGGGTTGCCGCGGAGACGGAGCCCCACGTTGACGCGCTCCGGGACGACTACCTCGCCAACATCGGCGACGCGGCCCGGCGGACCGCGGACGTGATCGCCGCCCTCGCGGCGGCGCCCGTCCCCGTGGGGGCCAGGCGGGCCCGCCGGCCCTGAGCCGGCTCTCCACCGGGCCCGCCCGGCTGCGATCCGGCCCGGACGGAGGGGAGGCCCGGCCGGCCGGTGAGGCGCCTGGCGCCCCTGCCCGGGCCGAGGGGAGCCGGTGGTGGCGCGGGCTAGACTGGCGTCGGGCGCGACCGCATCCGGGAGACGAGGCGACCATGACGCGCAGGGGCTCGGCCCGGTACGCCTGGCTGGTCGCGGCCGCCGTGATCTTCATGGTGGTCAGCGAGGAGCAGCTCGAGGCGGCGCGGGCGGTCGCGGGCCACCTCCCCTCGCCGCCGACGGTCGTCAACCCCTACACCGGGGTCGCCGCGCCCCTCGCGGAGATGACCGACGTGCGGCGGCCCGTCGGGGCCTTCCCGACGCCGCGGGCGATCGGCGCCGCGCGGGCCACGCTGCGGCGCTCGCTGGAGCTGGCCGGTGCGCCCCATCCCGTGCTGGTGGCCGGCCAGGACGTCGGCACCATCGAGCGGGTCGCGATCGCCTCGGCGAGGAGGGCCGGGGCGAGGGTGGCGATCATGCCGGACGGCGTCTTCGCCTCCGAGCGGCTCGGGGCGGGACGACGGCCGCTGGAACGGGCCATCAGCGCGGCGGACAGGGCGCTCGTCGCCGCAGGGGTCCTCGCCGGCCGGCGGAGCGACTTCGGCTCCACCGCCCCCGACATGATCCTGAGCTGGGGGCCGGGCTGGGAGGCGCCGCTCCAGCGGCGCGCGCCCGCCGCCCGGATCGTGAACTGCGGGTCGCCGCGGTCCGACGCGTTCGCCCGGCTCCCGCCGCGGCCGGGCGAGGGGCGCGTGCTCCTGTGCAGCCAGCCCCTCTTCCTCGGCCAGGCCGTCGCGCCGCCGTCGCGCGAGACCGTGGCCTGGTACGACTGGCTGACGGCGATGGCCCGTGTGGACGACCCGCGCGTGCGGGTGCGGCTGCACCCGGGCGAGCGAGCCCCGGCCTACCCGCTGCCGGGGGGCCTCCGGCACCTGCTCGGCGAGCCGCATCGGCCGCTTGCCGAGGACCTGGCGTGGGCGGACGTCGTCCTCGCCCCCTTCTCGTCGGTGCTGGTCGAGGCGGCCGGCGCGTCGCGGATCCCGATCAGCGCGGGCTCGACCGCCGTCTGGGGCGACTTCGCGGCGAACGCTTTCCTCCAGGACCCCCGCGTCCCGAGCGTCGACTTCCGCGCCTCACCGGGCCTGGACGACCTCCTCGCGGTCGCCGCCGAGACGGCCCCGGGGATCGACGCCCTCAGGGACGACTACCTGGCGAACGCCGGCGACGCCGCGCGGCGCAACGCCGACGCGATCGCCGCCCTCGCGACGGCGCAGAAGCCCGGGGCGGCCGGGCGGGCCCGCCGGCTCTGAGCCGGTCCTCGACGGAGCCCGCCCGCCCGTATCCGGCCGGCCCGGCCGCTAGGCGGCCAGGCCGACGGGCTTCGGGAAGCGGTGACGCAGGCCGTAGCGGTACGGCTTGGCCGCGCCCGCCCACGTCGCGTCCCGGGTGTAGGTCTCGGTCCAGAGGACCTCGCCCGCCGGGATGATCAGGTCGAAG
>DATAGF010000161.1:0-5934 GCA_036257075.1 Miltoncostaeaceae bacterium | reverse complement strand
TGGGGGTCGGTCCTGTGGCTGATCTTCGAGCTCGCGGGCCGCGACAGCGGCGCCCGCGGCTGGGCCTACCTGGCGATCACCACGGCGATGATCGGTGCGGGCGTCGCGGCGATCTTCGGGGCCAACGCGGCGCGCAAGCGCGGCGAGCGTATCTCGCCGCGGCCGCCCTACCGCCGCCGCGGCAAGTCCTAGCCGGGCGCCCGAGGCGCCGGGGTCGCGCCTTGACAGGACCTTGAGAGACAAGCCTGAGATGTCCGCCGACCCGACGACCGGCCTCGAGCGGCGCTGCGCACGCCTTCGCGAGCTGCACGTGCCCGGCGACCCGCTGCTGCTGCCGAACGCCTGGGACGCCGCCACGGCGCGGGCGGTGGTCGCCGCCGGCTTCCCGGTCGTGGCCACGACCAGCGGCGGCGTGGCCGCCGCGCTCGGCCACGAGGACCACGAGGGCGCGCCGCCGGCCGAGATGCTCGCCGCCGCGGCGCGGATCTGCCGCAGCGTCGATGCGCCGGTCACGGTCGACGCCGAGGCGGGCTACGGGATGGAGCCGGCGGCGCTGGTCGCCGCGCTGCGCGAGGCCGGCGCGGCCGGCTGCAACCTCGAGGACGGCGACCACGCCTCCGGAGGCCTGCGCGAGCCCGCCCGCCACGTCGCCTGGCTGCGGGCGGTGCGGAAGGCGGCGTCCGAGGCCGGGTACGGGCTCGTGATCAATGCCCGCATCGACGTCTTCCTGCCGGCGGCGCTGGCGGGCTCGCCGGAGGGGGTCCAGGCCGGCCTGCTGGCCGAGGGACTGGAGCGGGCGCGCCGCTACCTCGACGCGGGCGCCGACTGCGTCTTCCCGATCGCGCTGTGGGAGCCGGGCGCCCTGGCCGCCTTCGTCCGCGAGACCCCGGGCCCGGTGAACGTCCTGGCCCTGCCGCGGGCGCCGTCGCCGGGCGAGCTGGCCGCCCTCGGGGCGGCGCGCGTCAGCTACGGGACGCTGCTGCACCGCGAGGCCATGGCCCGGTTCGCGCGGGACCTCGGGACGCTGGCCGCGGCCGTCCCCCCGACCTGATCCCCTGAGGTCGCGCGGGCTTCCAACGTGGACTATCCTCGCTGGGTGACCGTGCTAGGCGGGGAGCTAGCGGTGCCCTGTACCCGCAATCCGCTACAGCGGGGCTCAATCCCCGTCCGAGGGGCCGGTGCGAGGAGCCCGGCGCCGAGCAGAGCGGCAAGGATGGCGAGGTCCCATTCGGTGCGCGACCGCGAACCAGGTCAGGTCCGGAAGGAAGCAGCCTTAAGCGGAGCCGCGTACGCGCAGTGGGGCAACCTCGCCGGAGCAAGCGGCTCGGTGCGGACCCTCACATCGCGCTTCGACGACGGGTGCACGGTCACGTCTGTTTGAGACGGCCTCCTCGCGCCCGGCCGCTCTCGGCGGCGACCGGCGCTCGTCGGCCATGACGGGCGCGGCGAGCCTCTACAACCGCCATCGGCCCGCGACGTTCGCCGACATGGTGGGCCAGGACCACGTGGCCCGGGCCCTCGGCAACGCCCTGCGCTCGGGCCGGCCTGCCCAGGGCTACCTCTTCTCGGGGCCGCGGGGCACCGGCAAGACAACGACGGCGCGCATCCTCGCGCGCTGCCTGAACTGCCAGTCGAGCCCGGGGCCGACGGCCGAGCCCTGCGGGCGCTGCGACTCCTGCCTGCGGACCGGCCAGCCCGACTGGCTGGACGTCGTGGAGGTCGACGCCGCCTCCAGCGCCAGGCGCATCGACGAGATGCGCGAGTGGCTCGAGACCGTGCGCTACGCGCCGGTGGCCAGCCGCTACCGCATCACGATCATGGACGAGGCCCACCAGATCCAGGACCAGGCCGCCAGCGCCCTCCTGAAGACGCTGGAGGAGCCGCCGCCCCACCTCGTGGTCATCCTCTGCACGACCCATCCATGGGAGATCCTCGGCACGATCCGGTCGCGGCTGCAGCACTTCGTCCT
Source organism: Miltoncostaeaceae bacterium (assembly GCA_036257075.1). Taxonomy (GTDB): domain Bacteria; phylum Actinomycetota; class Thermoleophilia; order Miltoncostaeales; family Miltoncostaeaceae; genus DATAGF01. The sequence goes on along the minus strand of DATAGF010000161.1, from coordinate 3,965 downwards.
CCGCAAGCCGGGCATCCCGAGCCTCGTGCGCGTGCTCGACCGCGTCGCCCGCGCCGAGGGGATCGAGGCCGGCGAGCGGGCCCTCGACATCCTCGCCCGCGCGGCCGACGGCTCCTATCGGGACGCCCTGGGCCTGCTCGACCAGATCTCGACCTACGCCGGCGGGCGGGTCGAGGTCGCCGACGCCCTCGAGCTGATCGGCGCCGTCTCGCGCGAGTCGGTGTTCGAGCTGGTCGACCTGATGGCCGGCGGCGACGCGGCCGGGGCCTTCGAGCTCCTGCAGAGCACGCTCGACGGGCCGGTCGACCCCGAGCAGGCCATCCGGGGGCTGGTCTCCCACCTGCGCTACGTGTGCCTGCTCCAGCAGGGCGCCAGGCCGCGCGACGAGTGGGCCTTCTCGCCCGATGAGGTCGCCCGCCTCCAGGCCCAGGCCAACCAGCTGCCCGCCTCCCAGGTCGTGCACGGCCTCGACCTCCTGGCCGACGCCCAGGTGCGCATCCGCCACGGCGGCGCCGACCCGCGCCTGCAGCTGGAGCTGGTCGCGGCGCGCCTGAGCCGGCCGACCCTCGACGCGACCACGGCGGCCCTGGCCGCCCGGGTCGAAGCCCTCGAGGCCGGCGGGCCACGCGAGCCGGCGCCCCCGGCGCCGCCAGCCGTGCTCGAGCCGGCGCCGGCGGCCGAGGGGCCCGCCCACGAGCCCATGCCCGCGGACCTGGAGCACGCCCAGCGGGTCTGGTCGCAGGTGCTCGACGCCCTCGAGCGCGACGCGCCCCCAACGCGCGGCATGCTCGACGGCTCGCGCCCGGCCGAGATCGACGAGCGCCGCCTCGTCGTGTCGGTGACCAGCGCGCTGCGCGCCGACATGCTCGGCAGGCCCGAGCACCGCGAGCGGGTTCGGATCGCGGTGGAGTCGGTGGCCGGGCGGCCGCTGGCCGTGGAGTTCGCGGCCGGGGCGGGGCCGGCCGAGGAGCCGGACGAGGAAGCGGCGCTCGACGACGACTCGCTCCTGGCCGAGTTCAAGTCAATGTTCAGCGCCGTCGAGGAGGGCGAGCGCCCGGATCGAGGAGGATGACGCGTGGCGCAGGGCGGGATGAACCCCCAGAAGATGCTCAAGCAGATGCAGAAGATGCAGGAGGACATGGCCCGGGTGCAGGCCGAGCTCCAGCAGGAGTCGGTGACCGCCCAGGCCGGCGGCGGCGCGGTGACGGCGCGCGTCAGCGGCGGCCTCGAGGTGCTGGAGATCACCATCGACCCCAAGGCCGTCGACCCCGAGGACCTCGAGCTGCTGCAGGACGTGATCGTGGCGGCCGTCAACGAGGCGATGCGCTCGGCCCAGCAGCTCGCGCAGGACCGGCTCGGCTCGGTCGCCGGGGGCCTCTCGGGCATGGGGATCCCCGGCCTCTAGCCGGACGGCGAGAGGGACGCACCTGCTCACCCCGTCGATCGAGCGCCTCGTGGCGGAGCTGTCGCGGCTGCCCGGCATCGGGCCGCGCAGCGCCCAGCGGCTGGCCTTCCACCTCATGAAGGCGCCGCCCGAGCGGGCGCGGGCGCTGTCCGAGGCGATCGCCGACATGAGCGAGCGCCTGCGGCCGTGCGCGGTGTGCTTCAGCTTCGCCGAGGCGGAGCTGTGCCCGATCTGCGCCGATCCGCGCCGCGACGCCACCCTGCTCTGCGCGGTCGAGGAGCCCTCGGCGATCCTGCCGATCGAGCGCACCCACGAGTACCGGGGCCGCTATCACGTCCTCGGCGGCGCGCTGTCGCCCATCGACGGGGTCGACCCAGAGGACCTGCGGATCTCCGAGCTCGTGGAGCGGGTCGAGGCGGACGGCGTCGTCGAGCTCGTCATCGCCACGAACCCCACGATGTCCGGGGAGGCGACCGCCCTCTACCTCGCCGACCTGGTCCGGGGGCGGGTGCGCGTGACGCGGCTCGCCAGCGGCCTGCCGGTGGGGGCCGACCTCGAGCACGCCGACGAGCTCACCCTCGGGCGGGCGCTGCTCGGGCGGCGCGAGCTGTGACGCGGCGGATCGCCGTCCCCGGCGGCGCGCCGACGGAGGAGGCGGACGCGTCCGACCAGGCCGTCGCTCGGCGCCTCGCCGCGGGGGAGCCGTTCTGGCTCGACCTCCACGGCTTCGACGAGGACGACCTGGCGCTCCTGCGCGACGTCGTGGGCCTGCACCCGCTCGCCCTCGAAGACGCGGCCAAGCTGGGCCAGCGCCCCAAGGTCGAGGAGTACGGCGCGATGACCTACATCGTCGCCTTCGGCGCCGCGCCCGCACCCGACCGCGACCGGCTGGTGGAGGTCCACATCGTCTACGCCGAGCGCTTCGTGGTCTCGCTCCACCGCGACGCGAGCCCGGTGATCGACGAGCTCGCCGACCGCGCCCCGGCCCGCCCCGACCACCTCGCCGGCGGCCCGGCGCTGCTCTACAGGCTGCTCGACGCGCTGAGCGACAGCTTCTTCCCCGCCATGGACGAGGTCGCCGACGACATCGACCGCATCGAGGAGGCGCTGGCCGAGCCGCCCCGCGACGGTCTGCAGGACGACATCTACGCTGTCCGCCGCCGCCTGCTCGGCTTCAGCAAGACGGTCATGCCCCAGCGCGACGTCCTCGCGCGGATCGCGACGGGATCGGTCGAGCTGCCGGGCGTCGACGAGAACGCCCGCCGCTACTTCCGCGACGTCGAGGACCACCTGATCCGCATCGCCGAGGTGATCGAGGGCTATCGCGACCTGCTCCAGGGCGCGAACGACGTCTACCTCTCGGCCGTCTCCAACCGGCTGAACGTCGTCACCAAGCAGCTGACCGTGATCGCCGGCATCTTCCTGCCGCTCGCGTTCGTCACCGGCTTCTTCGGCCAGAACTTCGGCTGGATGGTGGACCACGTCGGCGGGGCGGCCGCCTTCTTCGGCCTCGGCATCGGCCTGCAGGTCGCGACCGTCGCGGTGCTGCTCGTCCTGTTCCGCCGCCGCGGATGGCTCTAATCTTCGCCGTCGGACACGCCGAGGGAGGAGGGCCGGCATCGGCCTGCGCGTGATGAAGTTCGGCGGCAGCTCGGTCGCCGACGCGGACAAGATCAAGAACGTGGCGCAGCGCGTCGCGGAGGCCCGGGGGGAGGGCGACGACGTCCTCGCCGTGGTGTCCGCCCGCGGCAAGACCACCGACGGGCTGGTCGCGCTGGCGCGCGAGGTCTCCGAGCGGCCGGACCCGCGCGAGATGGACATGCTGCTGTCGACCGGCGAGCGCATCTCGTGCGCCCTGCTGGCCATGGCGCTCCACGACCTCGGGCATGGCGCCCGCTCCTTCACGGGCTCGCAGGCGGGCATCCTCACCGACGCCTCGCACACCAACGCCAAGATCCTCGACATCCGCGCCGACCGCCTCCGCGAGGCGTTGGACGAGGGCCACATCGTGCTGGTGGCGGGCTTCCAGGGGGTCTCGACGGACCGCAACGTGACAACGCTCGGCCGCGGGGGCTCGGACACGACGGCGGTCGCGCTCGCGGCCGCCCTCGATGCCCGGGTGTGCGAGATCTACACTGACGTCACGGGCGTGTTCACCGCCGATCCGAGGATCGAGCCGGAGGCGCGCAAGCTCCCCCTCGTGAGCCACGAGGAGATGCTGGAGATGTCCGCGACCGGCTCGAGGGTCCTCGTGCTGCGGTCGGTGGAGTTCGCCCGCCGTCACGACGTCCCGCTGCACGTGCGCTCCTCCTTCCTGCCGGAGGTGGGCACCTGGATCACGAAGGAGACGCCCGGCATGGAGAACGCGATCGTCTCGGGGATCTCCCACAAGACCGACGAGGCGAAGGTGACGGTCCTGGGCCTCCAGAACCGCCCGGGCGTCGCCGCGCGGATCTTCACCGCCCTCGCCGACCGCAACCTCCAGGTCGACACGATCATCCAGAACGTCAGCGACGTCCGCGGCGCCGACGTCTCCTTCACGGTGCCCCTCGACGAGCTG
>DATAGF010000041.1:0-3173 GCA_036257075.1 Miltoncostaeaceae bacterium | reverse complement strand
GCCCGAGCAAGTGCCTGGCGGTAGTGCGCCTCGGCGGACTCTAGGTCCGGAGGGTCGGCCTGCGCGGCGATCTCGCCGATGAGGCGCAAGACCCAGGCCTCGTTGCCGCGCTCCTTCTGGCGGTGGGCGAGGTCGAGGGCGCGCCGGGCGAACGCAGTCGCGTCGTCCGGACGCGCTGCCAGAAGGTGCGCTTCGCCGAGGTGGGCCAGGAACAGCGCATGGTTGGCGACGCCCGTCGCCCGCGGGTCCGCGACGGCCTCCTCCAGCAGGGCCAGACCCTCGGCGAGCCGACCGGACAACGAGTACGCGTAGCCGAGGTGGGCGGCGGAGACGTCGAAGAGGGACGGTGACGGGGTCACCCGGCACAGCTCGACGGCACGCTCGAGCGGCGGGATGGCCGCTGAAAGATTGCCGCGGCGAAGAGAAACGAGGCCGAGGCTCCGGTTGGCGACGATCAGGCTACGGGGATCATCGTTCTCACGGGCGACCCGGCCTGCCTCGTCGGCGCGCGCCATCGCCTCGGCGAATTCGCCCAGCTCCGTGAGGCACCAGGCGAGCCGGTCCTGCGTGAAGGCGAATGTCTCAACGTTGGCTTCCACGCGTTCGTGCCGCCGATCACCCTGAAGCGACTCCACGGCCTGGCGGAGGCGATCGGCAGCGCGGCGATACTCGCCAATCACTTGCCCGACCATGCCGAGACGCAGGTTCGCCAATGCCTGGAAGGGCACATCATCGTGGGCGGTGGCGAGGACAAGAGACCGCTGGGCCAGCTCGAGTGCGCGGTCCAGGTCGCCTGCCATCCAGGTATTGAGCGAGAGCCGGCCCAGGGCCCGCCCCTGCCGTCGCCCATCGCCCAGTGCCTCGGCGAGGGCCTCGGCCTCGCGATCGTGTTCGACGCCCTGTGCAAACGTGCCCATTGACCCCAGGGCGACGCTGGCTGAGATGTGGAGGTCGATGGCCTGCTCCGTTCGCGTACGACTCTCGGGCAGGTGCCGGAGCGCGTCCAACGCCTGATCGAAGTCGGCAACCGCCTCCCGGTAAGCCAAGCGTGCGGTCGCCTTCATCCCGGCCTGATGGAGATAGGGAACGGCCTTTGCCCACACCTCACCCCGGAGCGCGTGGTAGGCCAGGCGCTCAACGTGCTCGGCGAGTCGCTCCGGGTAGCATCGCTCGATGGCCTCGACCGCCCGGGCGTGGAGTCCACGTCGGCGCTCCTGCAGGAGGCTTCCATACGCCACCTCGTGAGTCAGCGCGTGCTTGAAGGTGTACTCGGCGTCGGGAAACAGGCGTGTCTCGTAGAGGAACTCGGCCGCCTGGAGCCGGGCGAGGGCCTCGGCGAGTGCGTCTGCGGATGTCTCGGCGACCGCCGCGAGGACGGCCACCGGGACATCGGTGCCAACGACCGCGGCGGTCTGGAGTAGCGCCTTGTCCTCCGCCGGTAGCCGGTCGATCCGGGCCGCGAGGATCGCCTGCACCGTCGCGGGCACGTGCACCGTATCCGGTGTCTTCACGAGCCGGTAGGCGCCGCGCTCGCCCACGAGGCCCTCGTCGTCCACGAGGCTCAGCACACTCTCCTCGAGGAAGAACGGGTTGCCCCCGGTTCGCGCGAGGAGGACCCGCTTCAGGGGCTCGAGGCTGGCGTCGCTCCCGAGCAGGGTCCCGAGCAGCGCTGTCGCACTCTCCGGCGCGAGCGGGTCCAGCCGGAGTTGGCGGTAGTAGGTCTTCCCGCCCCAGTCGTGCCGGTATTCCGGGCGGTAGTTCGCCAGAACTAGGATGCGGGCCGTCGGCAGGCTCTCGACCAGGCGGTCCAGCACCGCCTGCGTCTCGGTGTCGATCCAGTGGAGGTCCTCGAACACGACCAGGAGCGGCTGCACCTGGCTCTCACGCAGGAGGAACCGCTTCAGGGCGTCGAGGGTGCGCCGTCGGCGCTCGGGCGGGTCCAGAGCCTCCCATCGACGGTCCTCCACCGGCACGTCGAGGAGCGCGAGGAAGGCCGGCAGCACCGGCTCCAAGGCGCGGTCGAGCGCCAAGAGCTTGCCCATGACCTTCTCCCTGATGGCGCGGGGCTCGTCCCGATCGGCGATCTGGAGGTAGCCCTTCAGGAGGTCGACCACCGGGAGGTAGGGCGTGGCCTTGCCGTACGAGACGGAACCGGCCTGGAGAATCAGCCAGCCGTGAGTCCGGTGGGAGTGGGTGATCTCCCAGACGAGGCGCGACTTCCCGACGCCGGGCTCGCCGACGATCGCGACCACCTGGCCATGCCCGCTCGCCGTTCGGCCGAGCGCGTCGCGAAGCTGTTCCAGCTCGGCGTCCCGACCGACGAAGCGCGTCAGCCCCCGCACGGCCGCCGCGGAGAGCCGCGAGCGCCGGGCGCCCGCGCCCGTGAGCTCGTAGGTCTCCACCGGCGCCGGCAGGCCCTTCACCGGCATCGCGCCGAGCGGCTTCACCTCGACGTACCCCTCGACCAGGCGGAGGGTGTCGGCGGTCAGGAGCGTCGTGCCCGGGGTGGCGAGCTGCTCCATGCGGGCGGCCAGGTGGGTCGTCTGGCCGACGGCCGTGTAGTCCATGTGGAGATCGCTCGAGATGGTCCGGACTACGACCTCGCCAGAGTTGAGGCCCACTCGAGCCTGGACGGTGACGCCGTGGGACTGCCGGAGCGTTTCAGTCAGCAGGCGCATCGCCCGCTGCAGATCGATCGCGGCGTAACAGGCCCGCACCGCGTGGTCCTCGTGGGCGACCGGCGCCCCGAAGAGCGCCATGATGCCATCGCCCATGACCTGGTTCACCGTGCCCTCGTAGCGGTGGACCGCCTCCATCATCCGCTCGAGGACCGGATCGAGCAGCTTTCGCGCTTCCTCGGGGTCGCGGTCGGCGAGGAGCTCCATCGAGCCCTTGAGGTCGGCGAAGAGCACGGTGACCTGCTTGCGCTCCCCCTCGAGGGCGCTTTTCGAGGTCAGGATCTTCTCGGCAAGGTGTTTGGGGGTGTAGCTGTCGGGCGGTCCGAAGCGGGGGGCCGCCGCGGCCGGGTGCGGCGGAGTGGCCGCGAGAGGAGCGCCGCAACGGTCGCAGAACTTGCTGCCGGCCTCCACCGTGGCCCCACAGGCCGCGCAGACCGCGGGAAACGTGGCGCCGCACTCTCGGCAGAATCGCGCGCCGTCGCGGTTGGCGGCCTG
>DATAGF010000156.1:0-10938 GCA_036257075.1 Miltoncostaeaceae bacterium | reverse complement strand
GAGGTGAAGCTCTCGCGCCGCGAGGGCGTCGCCCTGACCGACAAGGCTCAGAAGTACCTCGACCGGCGCCCCTACCCGCCGGGCGAGCACGGGCGCGGCCGCATCCGCCAGAGCGAGTACCTCCTGCAGCTGCGCGAGAAGCAGAAGACGCGGCGCTTCTACGGGGTCCTGGAGAAGCAATTCCGCCGCTACTACGAGAAGGCCAGCCGCCAGCCGGGCATCACCGGCGAGAACCTGCTGCGCATGCTCGAGCAGCGGCTCGACAACGTCGTCTACCGGCTCGGCTTCGCCGCCACGCGCCGCCAGGCCCGCCAGCTCGTGAACCACGGGCACTTCCGGGTCAACGGCAAGAAGGTGGACATCCCGAGCTACCAGGTGCGGCCTGACGACGTCATCACCGTGAAGCCGGGCTCCAGCGCCGAGCCCATCATCCGCTCCGCCACCGAGCTGGTGGCGTCGGTCGCGCCCTGGCTGCAGGCCGACTACGACGCGCTCAACGGGAAGGTCCTCAAGGTCCCGGAGCGCACCGAGATCGACACGCCGGTGAGCGAGCAGCTCATCGTGGAGTACTACTCGAAGTAACCGTCAGCGGGCCGACCGCGATGGCCCCCGTCCGTGACGCGCGACGGGGAGCCGATGCCCGGCCCGACAAGCGTCGTTCCGGCCCCGTGCCGGAGAGAAGGAGCACCGCGTGCTGGACATCCAGTCCCCCCGCATGACCTACGAGCCGTCCAGCGAGACGCTCGGCCGCTTCGAGGTCGAGCCGCTCGACCGCGGGTTCGGCCACACCTTCGGCAACAGCCTCCGGCGGGTGCTGCTGTCCTCGCTGGAGGGCGCCGCCGTCACGTCCGTCCGCATCGAGGGCGTGCAGCACGAGTTCACCACGATCCCGGGCGTCCGCGAGGACGTGACCGACATCATCCTCAACCTCCGTGAGCTGGTCTGCCGCCTGCACGGCGAGGTCGGCGAGATCGAGGTGGAGCTGTCGCGCGTCGGCCCCGGCCAGGTGACGGCCGCCGACATCTCGGCGCCGGCCGACCTCGAGATCCTCAACCCGGAGCTCGAGATCGCGAACCTCGAGGGCGGCGCGCGCCTCGACATGATCCTCACCATCTCGCGGGGCCGCGGCTACGTGCCCGCCGAGCAGAACAAGGGCCCGGCGACGACCATCGGCGTCATCCCGGTCGACTCGAACTTCTCGCCGGTGCTGCGGGTGCGCTACGAGGTCTCGCCGGCCCGCGTCGGCCAGCGCACCGACTACGACAAGCTCTCGCTCGAGATCCAGACCGATGGGAGCGTCGACCCGCGCGGCGCCCTCTCCGAGGCGGCGGGCACGCTGATCGGGCGCCTGGCGATCTTCGCCGACCCCGAGGCGACCAAGATGCTCGGCGAGCCGGTGGCCGAGGAGCCGCCCCCCGGCGGCGGCATGCACGACATCATGATCGAGGAGCTCGAGCTGGGCGTGCGCTCCTACAACTGCCTCAAGCGCGTGGGCGTCGAGACCATCGGCGACCTGATCTCGAAGACCGAGGCCGAGCTTTCGGCCATCCCCAACTTCGGGAAGAAGAGCATCGAGGAGGTCAAGGAGAACCTCGCCGCGCACGGCCTCGCGCTGCGCAGCGACGACGAATAGGACCGCCGTGCGCCATCGCAACCAGGGACCCAAGCTCAACCGAAGCTCCGCCCACCGGAAGGCCCTCGGGGCCAACCTGGCGACGGCGCTGCTGACGCACGGCCGCATCCAGACCACGGCCCCGAAGGCCCGGCTGGCCCGCGGGATCGCCGAGCGGGCCATCACGCTCGCCAAGGAGGACACCCTCCACGCGCGCCGCCAGGCGATCGCCCTCCTGCGCAACAAGGAGGTCACCTACCGCCTGTTCGACACGATCGGGCCGGCGTTCAGCGACGTCCAGGGCGGCTACACGCGGGTCCTGAAGCTGGGGCCGCGCCAGGGCGACGCGGCCGAGATGGTGCTCCTCGAGCTCACGCGCGACATCGGGGCGCAGGCCCCGAGCTAAGAACCCCCTTCAAGATGAGCCTATGGGGGCGTCGAGTGGTCGCACTGACCACCGGCCCGCGATGCCCATCCTTGTCGAGGCGCACCTGGTTGCCGCGAGGCCCCGGCGGCTCTCATCTTGAAAGGGGGTTCTGATGCCGGGCCCGGGCCGGGTCCTCCGGCTCGATCTCGAGTACGACGGGGCGGGGTTCGCCGGCTGGGCCGCCCAGCCGGGCCTCCGCACCGTCGAGGGCGTTCTGCGCGACGCCCTCTCCACGCTGCTGCGGGAGCCGGCCGAGCTGTCGGTGGCCGGGCGGACCGACGCGGGGGTCCACGCGTCGGGGCAGGTCGTCAGCGTCCCGACGGCGGGCGACGCCGAGCCGCGCCGCCTGCATCGCGGGCTGAATGCCCTGCTCCCGCCCGATTTGAGCGTCAGCGCGGTGACCGAGGCGCCCGGCGGCTTCGACGCCCGCCGCGACGCCCGCTCGCGCCGCTACGAGTACCGGGTGCTCCCGGGCCCGCGGTCGGCGCTGCGCCGCGGCCGGGTGCTGGAGCATCCCGCCCCGGTCGACGCCGGCGCGATGGCCGACGCCGCCCGCCGGGTCGTCGGCACCCACGACTTCCGCGCCTTCACGCCGACCCGCACCGAGCACGTCTTCTTCGACCGCACGGTGACGGCCTGCGAGTGGTCCCGCCGCGGCGACGAGCTGGTGCTGACCGTGGAGGCCGACGCCTTCCTGCGCCACATGGTGCGGATCCTCGCGGGCACGTTCCTGCTGGTGGGGAGGGGGGCGTGGGAGCCCTCCCGGCTCGACGGGCTCCTGCGCGGCGCGCCCCGCGGCGCGGCCGGGCCCACCGCTCCCGCCCACGCCCTCACCCTGGTCGGCGTCGCCTACGATCAGGTGGAGCCCCCAGCCCACGACCCGGGAGCCCGTTGACCCACATCCTCGTCACCAACGACGACGGCGTGCAGTCGCCCGGCCTGCTCGCCATGAAGCAGGCGCTCGAGCCCTACGGCCGCGTGAGCGTCATCGCCCCGGACTCCAACCGGAGCGCCATCGGCCGCGGCATCACCATCCACCAGCCCCTCCACGTCGAGGAGGTGCGGCTCGCCGACGGCTCCGAGGCGCTGGCGACCGACGGCACGCCGGTCGACTGCGTGCGGTTCGCGACGCTCGGCCTGCTGGACGAGCGCCCCGACGTGATCGTCAGCGGCGTCAACCTCGGGTTGAACCTGGGCGACGACGTGACCTACTCGGGCACCGTCGCGGCCGCCCTCGAGGGGCTCCTGCTGGGGTGGCCGGCCATCGCCGTGTCGGCCCAGGCCATCGACCAGGAGGCGGGCCAGTGGGACGGCACCGCCTACGACTTCCGCGCCGCCGCCGGGTTCGCCGCGCGCCTGGTGCCGCTCGTCTCCCGGGAGGGCTTCCCCCGTCGCGTGCTGGTGAACGTGAACGCCCCCGGGCTGGCGCCCGAGCGGATCGCGGGCGCCCGCGTCTGCCGCCTGGGCCGGCGCGTCTACAACGACGAGCTCACGCTGGTGTCGACCGATGGCAACCGCCGCCGCTACACGATCTACGGCGGCTCGGCGAGCCACCAGCCCGAGGCCGGGACCGACTTCGAGGCCATCGAGGCGGGCGCGATCGCGGTCACGCCGATGCACTTCGACCTCACCGACATCGACGGCATGGACCGCCTCGAGCGCCTCTCACTCGCCGACCTGCTGGAGGAAGACCCGGCCGTGGAGCGCGCGTGAACCCGGTCCTGCTCGACCTCGACGGGACGGTCATCGACTCCGTCGCCCTGATCCGCGAGTCGCACCGCCACGCCGTGCGCACGGTGCTCGGGGAGGAGCTCGAGGACGAGCGCCTGGTGGCCAACGTCGGGCGCCCGCTGCTGGAGCAGATGGCCGCCTTCTCGCCCGAGCGCTCGGAGGAGCTCTACCGCGTCTACCGCGAGTGGAACCACGCCAACACCGCGGCCCTCCTCCTCGCCTACCCCGACATCCCGGCCGCCCTGCGCGAGCTGCGCGAGGCGGGCCGCAGGCTGGGCATCGTCACTTCCAAGAGCCGCGACGCGGTGGAGCTCGCGTGGCAGGTGCTGCCCGAGATGGAGGAGCTTTTCGACGCGGTGGTCGCTGCCGAGGACTCGGAGCGCCACAAGCCGGCGCCGGACCCCGTGCTGCTCGCCCTCGAGCGCCTCGGCGGCGGCCCGGAGGGCGCCTGCTACGTGGGCGACTCGCCCTTCGACGTCGAGTCCGGCCGCGCCGCGGGGGTGTTCACGATCGGCGTCACCTGGGGCTTCTTCTCGCGCCCGGCGCTCGAGGAGGCCGGCGCGGACCTGATCGTCGACACGCCCGCCGCCATGGTGCGCGCCTGCCTGGGGGCGGCGTGAGCGACGCCGCCGCCCGGGCCGCCGAGCTGCGCGAGCTGATCGACGAGGCCAACCACGCCTACTACGTCCTCGACCAGCCCACGGTCGACGACTCGGTCTATGACGACTGGATGCGCGAGCTCGAGGCCCTGGAGGAGGCCGACCCGGCCCTGCGCACCCCCGACTCGCCGACCCAGCGGGTCGGGGCCGCCGCGTCGGGGCGGTTCCCGGAGGTCCGCCACCGTCGGACGATGCTGAGCCTCGCCAACGCCCGCGGCGCCGAGGAGCTGGCGGCCTGGTACCGGCGCGCGCGGACCGTCATGGAACAGGAGGGCCTGGGCTCGCGCGAGGTCGCCTTCGTGGTCGAGCCGAAGATCGACGGCCTGGCGATCTCGCTGACCTACGAGGACGGCCGCTTCGTGCAGGGCGCGACCCGCGGCGACGGCGTGGTCGGCGAGGACGTGACGGCCAACCTGCGGACGATCCGGGCCATCCCGCAGCGCCTGCGGACGCCGGAGGGGGCGCCCTCGCCGCCGGTGGTCGAGGTGAGGGGCGAGGTCTACCTGCCGCTCCAGGCGTTCGCGGAGTTCAACGAGGCGCGCGCCGCGGCCGGCCTGCCGACCTTCGCCAACCCGCGCAACTCGGCCGCGGGCAGCCTCCGGCAGCTCGACCCCGCCGCCACCGCAGAGCGGCCGCTGTCGATCTGGATCTACGGCGTCGGCTACGCCGAGGGCCTCGACCTGCCGACCCAGTCGGCGGCGCTGGAGTGGCTGCGAGGCGCCGGCTTCCGCGTCAACCCGGACATCAGGGTCGTGCCGGGCATCGATGAGGTCCAGGCCGAGTGCGAGGCCTGGGAGGAGCGGCGCGGCACGGTCGACTTCGACATCGACGGCGCGGTCGTGAAGATCGATGAGGTGCAGGTCCAGGAGCGCCTCGGCGCGGTGGGCCGTGCGCCCCGCTGGGCGATCGCGTACAAGTTCGCCCCCACGACGGTCACGACGACCCTCAACGACATCAAGGTGAACGTTGGCCGCACCGGGGCGCTGGTGCCGTTCGCCGAGCTCGAGCCGGTCGTGGTCGGCGGGGCGACCGTCAAGCTCGCCACCCTCCACAACCAGGAGGACATCGCCCGCAAGGACCTTCGCATCGGCGACCGGGTGGTCGTGCAGCGGGCGGGCGACGTGATCCCCCAGGTCGTGGCTCCGCTCACCCAGGAGCGCACCGGCGAGGAGCGGCCCTTCGTCATGCCGGCCGAGTGCCCCGCGTGCGGCACCGAGCTCGTGCAGCCCCCGGGCGAGGTCCAGGTGCGCTGCCCCAACCGCTCCTGCCCCGCCCAGATCGTCCAGGGGCTGATCCACTTCGCCTCCCGCGGGGCGATGGACATCGAGGGGATGGGCGAGAAGACGGTCCAGCGCTTCTACGACGAGGGCCTGCTCGCCGACTTCGCCGACATCTACGACCTGCACTCGCACCGCGAGCGCCTCATCGCTCTCGAGGGGTTCAAGGACGTGTCGGTCGACAACCTGCTGGCCGGCATCGAGCAGTCGAAGGAGCGGCCCTGGCCGAGGGTGCTGTTCGCGCTCGGCATCCGGCACGTCGGCGCCGTCACGGCCGAGGCGATCGCGGCCGTCTGCCCCTCGCTCGACGCGCTGCTCGCGGCCGACGCCGGGGCCCTCGCGGGCGCCGACGGGGTCGGCCCGGTGGTGGCCGAGTCGGTGCGCGAGTTCCTCGACGCCGACACGAACCTGGCGCTCCTCGAGCGCCTGCGCGCCGCCGGGGTGACGGTCGAGTCGGCCGCCCCGCCGCCGCCAGGCGATGGGCCGCTGAAGGGCCTGAGCGTGGTCATCACCGGCGGGCTCGACGCCTACACCCGCGAGGCCGCTAAGCGAGCCGTCGCCATGGCCGGCGGCAAGGCCACCGGCTCGGTGAGCCGCTCCACGGCCTTCGTGGTGGCCGGCGTGGAACCGGGCTCGAAGGTCCAGAAGGCCGAGTCGGCGGGCGTCCCGGTGATCGACGAGGCGGAGTTCCTCGCGGTCCTCGAGGGGACGCTGCCGCCGCCCCAGCGCGCCGCCGATGGGGACGACCGGCAGGGCTAGGGTCGGGGCACCTCCGGTGAGGAGGGCCAGACGCCCGGAGGCGGTGCTCGCCGACGCCGAGCTTCGCCTGCGCCGCTGCAGCGCACCCGTGCTCGACCCGTCCCCCTAGCGGGCGACCACGTCCTCCGCGCCGGACGCCAGCAGGTTCACGACCCGGTCCTGGGTCGCCCTGGCCCCGCCGATGTCGGCGGTGTTCATGAGCATCGCGAAGGCATAACGCTGGCCGCGCCGGCTGATCACGCGGCCGGCGAGCGAGCTGACGCCGTCCAGGTAGCCGGTCTTCGCGCGGACGCGCCTGGTGGCCGGGCCGCTGGTGAAGCGGCGCACCAGCGTGCCCTCGCCGCCGCGCGCGAGCGACCCGAGCAGGGCGGCGCCCCAGTCCGGGTCGGCGTCGGCGGCGGCGACCAGCCCAACCATGGTGGAGGCGCTGAGGCGGTTCTCGCGCGAGAGCCCCGAGCCGTCGACCAGGCGGTCGGCGGGGCCGGCGATGTCGCGCTGCTCGAGGAGGCTCCGGATGCGGGCCATGCCGGCGCGGGTCGCCCCCCGGCCCCCCCCGTAGGCGCCCACGCCCTTCGCCAGCGTCTCGGCGATGAAGTTGTCGCTCGCCAGGTTCATCGCGCGCAGGATGACCGGCAGCGGCGGCGAGACCGCCGTGGCGAGGACCAACCCGTGCGTCGGCGCGGCGCCCACCCGCAGCGCGCCGACCTGGGACACGCCCACCCCGCCCAGGGTGGCCTTGAGGCGCTGGGCCGCGGCCAGCGGGGGGCTCGTGACGTACGCCGCCCGGCCGTTGCCCGCATAGTCCTGGTTGGTCGGCAGCCCGGAGAGCGGCCCCGCGTAGAGGCGGTAGTACGAGGGCCAGCCGGGCCCGAGCCGGCGCGAGTCGAAGATCCGCTCGTCGGCGATGATCGGGCCGCGCACCAGCCGGATCCCGCGCCTGCGCAGGGGCAGCGCCAGGGCCGACATCCGGGTCGCCCGCCCGCCCAGGTAGGCGGCGGCGTACGAGCGGGTCGCGAGCACCGGGTCCCCGGCGCCCTTGAGGTAGATCGGCCCGACGAGGGCCTTGCCCCGCCGCGCGGTCTCGGGGCCCGCGACCACCGTGGTCTCGAAGCGGAAGGCGCGCCCGTGCTGGAGGAGCGCGCCCGCGCCGGTCACCAGCTTCATGGTGGACGCCGGGATGCGGGCGGCGTCCGGGCGGAAGCTCGCGACGGTCGTGCCCGCGCCGGAGCCGTCGAGGCGCCACACGAGCGCCGTGGTCCCGGGGTTGGCGCCGCCGAACGCCGAGAGCGCCGACTGCGCCTGGCCCGCACCCAACGCGGCGCCGGCCGGGCACGCCAGCGCCGCGAGGGCGGTGGCGGCGGCGAGCGCCCGCCGCCTGGTGGGGCCGCCTAGGCGGTGGCCGCCTGGAGCAGCTCCTCGGCCGCCTCGGCCGGCAACCGGTGACCGGCGGCGGTCACCGATCTGACGAACAGCGTCTTGTCGATGCGGCCCTGGTAGATCGGCACCGACGTCTCGACGCAGAGGCGCACGATCTGCTTTCGCTGCAGGCCGAGCGCCTCGGACAGTTCGTCCGGCGTGAGGTGATTGGCCATCAGGAGATCCTCCTCGATGATCTGTCGACCCGCTCACGCGCCAGCCCGGTGAATCGTGGCTGGGGTCGGGTCACTGCGAACCGATCGCTCAGGCCGTCGGGCCGATGGCTCGCTCAAGCATGTACCAAGTGTTATCGACCGCGGACGGGCCATTGTCAACCACCGTAGCCGCTCCGTGCGGACATCATCCGGGGGCGCGGTCCCGGAGGCTCGCGGCGCCTGAGCGGGCCCCGCAGCGCCTCAGCGGGGCGAGAGCGGGCCGTGCCCGGCGGGGGACGTCCGCACGCGCCCGCGGGCGACCGTCAGCGCCCACACGGCGATGAAGCCGACGGCGATCACGAGGCCGCCGGCGACCGCGTCGAGGACGTAGTGATTGGCCGTGCCGGTGATGGCGATGAAGACGACCACCGGGTAGGCGATCGCGATCAGCCGCAGCGGCCACGAGCGCAGGAGGACGAGCCCGACCATCCCGATCATGAGGGCGTAGCCGAAGTGCATCGACGGGACGGCGGCGTGCGGGTTGAACCAGCCCGAGAAGACGCCGCCGTGCAGGTCGATGTCGCTGACCTTGTTGAGGGTGTCCACGAAGCCCTCGCCGACGAGGCGCGGCGGCGCGACCGGGTAGAGCGTGAAGACGACCAGGGCGACGCCGTTGGCCGCCAGGAAGGCGTTGCGGACGAAGGGGTAGACGCTGTGGCGGCGCCGGTAGAGCCAGATGAAGAAGAGCGGCGTGATCGTCCAGTGGGCGTACATGTAGAAGTAGTTCAGGACCTCGGCCAGCTGGATGTGGTTCAGGACCCACTCCTGGATGCTGGTCTCGACGAAGAGCCCCGAGCTCTTCTCCCAGTCGATGATGCCGTAGGCGTTCTCGAAGGCCGTGGACGGCTTCCCGATCACCAGCGCCCGGGAGGCCTGGTAGACGACCAGCGCCAGCGCGAAGAGGACGACCTCGAAGGTCCACGGGTGCTTGGCGAAGGGCCGCTGGACGACCGCCCCCGCGCGCGCCCAGGCCGACGCCACACGGTCGAATGCGGCCGCGGCCGGGTTCCTTGCCTCGTGGTGGGGTGTCATGGGCATCGTCTCTGGCTCGTCACCGTCCGGGGACGTCCGTTCCCGGGACCGTATCGCCTGTTACGGGGGGGCAACAACGTCGCCCCTCACCGCCTAACCGAGATTTACCGGACGCACCGGGGCGCCCGGAGGCGCCCTCACGGTGCGATCGGGGTGCCCGGATTTGAACCGGGGACCTCTCCGACCCGAACGGAGCGCGCTACCAAGCTGCGCCACACCCCGCCGTCAGCGGCCCTCGGATGCTAGCCGATGCTCCGAGGAGGCCGAAAGCCTCGTTCAGACCGTGATCACGCCCTCGACCTCGGGGATCGCGCGCCGCAGCTCGGCCTCGATGCCCAGGGTGAGGGTCGCGGTCGACATCGGGCAGCCGCCGCAGGCGCCCTGCATGTCGAGGTAGACGAAGCCCTCCTGGTCGAAGTCGACCACCTCCACGTCGCCCCCGTCCGCGTGAAGGGCCGGACGGATCTTGTCGAGGACGTCTTCGATCTGAGAGAGAATCTCCGCCGACATGCCGCCTCCAGGTGATGGCTCCGACGTGCAGAATGCTAGCGCCTTGAGGGTCGCCGCGGTCCAGATGGACAGCTCCGCCGACCGGGCCGCCAACCTGCGGACGGCCGGGGCCCTCGTCCGCCGCGCCGCCGCGGACGGGGCGCGGCTGGTCGTCCTCCCGGAGAAGTGGCCGTACATCCACGGGCCGCGCCTGCTGGAGGGCGCCGAGCCGCTCGACGGGCCGTCGGTGAGCGCCGCCCGGGCGTGGGCCCGCGATCTGGGCATCGCCATCGTCGCCGGCAGCGTGATCGAGCGGGTGGAGGGCGATGCCCGGGCTCGGAACACGAGCGTGCTCGTGGGCCCTGACGGCGCCGTGGAGGCGGTCTATCGCAAGCTCCACATGTTCGACGTGGACGTGGGGGGCGTCTCCTACCGGGAGTCGGCGGCCACGGCCCCCGGCGACGAGGTCGTCGTGGCGCGCGCCCTCGGCCGGATCGTGGGCATGTCCGTCTGCTACGACCTGCGCTTCCCCGAGCTCTACCGGCGCCTCGCCGACGGGGGCGCCGAGATCATCGTCGTCCCGGCCGCCTTCACGGCCGTCACGGGGCGGGACCACTGGGAGCCGCTGCTCCGGGCCCGGGCCATCGAGAACCAGGCCTTCGTGATCGCCGCCGGCCAGCACGGGCGCCACGACGACGGCACCGAGTCGAACGGGCGCAGCATGATCGTCGATCCCTGGGGCCTGGTGCTCGCCCAGGCGCCCGACGGCGAGGGGCTGGCGGTCGCCGACCTCGACTTCGCCCGCCTTGAGGAGGTCCGCGCCCGCCTGCCGGCGCTCCGCCACCGGCGCCCGGATGTCTACGGGGCCGGGCCCGCCCGCGAGACCGCCGCCCCCCCTCCTCGCGCTGTTCGTTCCGCGCCGTCGTGACGGCGCTGGGCGAGCCCTTCCGGCCTCGCTCTTCGCGCCCTTCTGTGCTGTAGGACCGGTCGGAGCCCGTCTCATGCCACTGTGGTGCCCGGGAACAGGGTCTCCGCGGACAGGAAGAGGATGGTCGGGTTGACCCGGGACAGGTGCCGCAGCGTGATCAGGTCGGCGAATTCCTTGGCGTTGCGCGCGATGCCGCTGGCCCGCCCCCTAGACTGCCGCCCCTCGCGGAAGCCCCTGGTCCTGCGCCTGCTCGTATTGCAGCGAGCCCGGCGTCGTCAGCCGCTCCCCCGTCTCCAGCAGCGTCTTGAGGCCGGAGAGGATCATCATCCAGCCGCCGTAGAGCTGCTCGTTGGCGCCCTCGCGCAGCTGGTCGTGGGTGACGCGCAGCCGGCA
>DATAGF010000155.1:0-4513 GCA_036257075.1 Miltoncostaeaceae bacterium | reverse complement strand
TGGAGGAGGTGCGCGAGAACGCGTACGAGTTCCTCACCGAGCGGGCCCTGGAGGCCTGCGCGAAGTACGGCGTCGTCAGCGTCACGCTGTTGGCCAGGAGGGAGGATTAGGCGCGCCGTCCTCCTGGTCGCCGCGCTGCTGGCGGCCTGCGCGGCGGCGCCGGCGGCCCTCGCGGCGCCGGAGGCCATCCTTCCGCCGGGCCTGACGGTCGCGATCCAGGACGACCGCCTGGCCGTCGCCCCCGAGGCCGACATCGAGGCGCGCCTCGACCTGGTGGCCGCGACGGGCGTGCGTGTGACCCGCGTCGACGTCCTCTGGAACGAGCTGGCGCCGACGCGGCCCGCCCGGGCCGACGACCCGGCCGACCCTGCGTACCGCTGG
Source organism: Miltoncostaeaceae bacterium (assembly GCA_036257075.1). Lineage (GTDB taxonomy): Bacteria > Actinomycetota > Thermoleophilia > Miltoncostaeales > Miltoncostaeaceae > DATAGF01. The sequence goes on along the minus strand of DATAGF010000155.1, from coordinate 4,132 downwards.
TCGCGGTACGACCGGGTCGTCGACGGGCTCGCGCGCCGCGGGATCGCGGCGATCCTGAACGTCTACCGCTCGCCGTCGTGGGCGAACGGCGGCCGCGGTCCGGCGTGGGCGCCGTCCGAGGCCGACTACGGCGCCTTCATGACCGCGCTCGCCCGCCGCTACGACGGCGTCACCCCCGACCCGGACGGCCTGGTCCACGGGCCGGTGGAGCTCTTCCAGGCGTGGAACGAGCCGAACATCCCGCGCTTCCTCCAGCCGCAGTGGGAGACCGCCGCCGGCGGCGGCCACACCGCCGTCTCGCCCGGGATCTACGCCGGGCTGCTGAGCGCGGCCTCGCGGTCCGTGAAGGCGGTCCGGCCGGACGCGTGGGTGATCGGGTTCGGCGGCGCGCCGAACGGCACGGACCGGCCGCCGGCGGGCGGGATGGGCGTCATCACCTTCATCCGCGGCCTGGTCCCCCACCGGCCGCCGGCCGACGCCTGGGCCCAGCACATCTACACGGCGGCCGGTCCGGGAGTGACGACCGCGATGCCGTCCTACCGCAGGCTGGACGAGCTGATCGGCGAGCTCGACCGGGTCCGCCCGGGCCTGCCGATCCTCATCACCGAGTTCGGCTGGACCACGACCCCGACGTCCGTGCGCCCGAGCTTCGTGTCCGAGGACGAGCAGGCCGCCTACCTCCGCGAGGCCGTGGAGATGCTGAGGGCGACGCCCCGGGTCCGGCTCGCGGTCTGGTTCAACCTGCAGGACAACGCCGAGTGGACCTCGGGGCTGCGGCGGGCCGACCTCGGCGCGAAGCCCTCGTGGAGCGTCTTCGCGTCGCTGCCGAAATTCCTCCCCGCGCCGGGCTGACAGGTTGGACCGGCGCGCGGTCACCGGCATAGGCTGCCCGCAATCGACAGGGAGGTTCCGATGGCGCTCGCGCGCGTTGTGTCCTTCGAGGGCGTCAACACCACCCGCATCGAGGAGATCAAGCGGGAGGTGAGCCAGGGGGAGCAGCCGGAGGGGATCCCCGCGACCGAGATGGTCATGCTCCACGACCCCGAAGGCGAGCGGTCGCTCGTGATCCTGTTCTTCGAGACGGAGGAGGACTACCGGCAGGGCGACGAGACGCTGAACGCGATGCCCGCCGGCGAGACGCCGGGGCGGCGCACGTCCGTGACGAGATACGACGTCGCCCTCCGGATGACGAGGTAGCGCGGGGCCCGGGTCAGGGCTCCGCGTCCTCCGCCGCGACGCGCAGGGCCGGGTGGGCGCCGGGCGTCGCCGGCACCGGCGCGGCCGGCGCGTCGGCGGCGCTCACGCGGCGGAGCAGCAGCCAGGCGAGGATGGCACCGAACACGACGGCGCCCCCGCCGACGTAGTAGGCCGCCTGGATGCCCGAGACCAGCGCGTCCTGGGCCTCGCTGACCGTCTCCGGCGGCAGGCCCTGCAGGGCGGCGGGGTTCCCCTGGGCCTCGGCGAGCGCACGCTCGAGGAGCTCGCGTTGCGCGGCGGAGGCGCCCGTCTGGGCGGCGAAGTCATCGAGCTGGTTCGCCTGGATCGTCGCCGCCACCGTGCCCATGATCGCCAGGCCGACGGTGCCGCCCACCTGGCGCATCGTCTGCATGACGCCCGAGGCCTCGCCCCGCAGCGCCGAGGGCGCCGTGTTCATGGCGTCCGTCGAGGCCGGCGTCATGACCATCGCGAGCCCCAGCCCCGACACCACGTAGGCGGGCACGAGCCACCAGTAGTCGAGCTGGTCGAGCACCAGACCGGCCCAGACCAGCGACCCCCCGAGCAGGGCGGCGCCCGCCGCGACCAGCACGCGCGGGCCCACGCGGTCGTAGATCCGGCCGGCGCGCGGGGCGAGCAGCAGCAGCGGCAGGGTGAGGGGCAGGAGCGAGAGGCCGGCCTCGATGGGGGTGAACCCGAGCAGGTCCTGAACGTAGATCGCCCCGAAGACGGTGATGCCGGTCAGCGCGAACTGCACGAGCCCGAGCACCACGTTGTCGACCGTGAAGTTTCGGCTGCGGAAGAGGCCGGGCGCGACCAGGGGCCAGCGCGCGCGCAGCTCGACGAGGACGAACACGACCACCAGCACCCCTCCGCAGACGAGCAGGGAGATGGTCGCCGCCGAGCTCCAGCCCCAGGACTGCGCCTGCATGAGGGCGAGGACGATCGCGACCAGGCCGGGAACGAGGGTGAAGGCGCCGGGCCAGTCGAACCGCGCCTCGCGGTCGCGCTCGTCGCGGGGCAGCGTCACCGCCGCCAGGGCGAGCATGACCACGCCCACCGGGATGTTGATCCAGAAGACCGCCCGCCAGGTCCACCCCTCCGTGAGAAGCCCGCCGACCAGCGGGCCGAGGGCGAGGAAGATCATCGAGATCCCGGCGTAGATCCCCATGGCGCGCCCGCGCTCCTTGACGCTGAACGCGTTGATCACGATGGCGCCGCTGGCCGGGATCATGAGGGCCGCGCCGAGGCCCTGGATCGCGCGCGCGGTGATGAGGAAGGCCTCGGACTCGGCGAAGCCGCACGCCGCCGACGCCACCAGGAAGACGACCGCGCCGATCTTGAACACGCGCCCCTGGCCGAAGATCTCGCCGAGGCGGCCACCCACCGCCACGAACGCAGCGAGCGCGAGCAGATAGGCGTTGACCACCCACTGCAACTCGGTCTGCGACATGTCCAGCTCGCGCTGGATCGTGGGCAGCGCCACGCTGACCACGGTCTCGTCGATGAGCACCATCGACAGCGACCCGGTCATCGTCGCCAGGATCCACCACTCGCGGTTGGCGGCGGTCGGGCGCGGGACTGCTCGCACGGGGCGAAGCTAACCCGCCGGGGCGCCTCGGCGCATCCTTTACGCGCCCTTGGGCACCGGCGCGGCGGCGTCTGGCAGCCTAGTCCGATGGCCGCCGAGACCGCGACATCGGTCCGCTCCCTCCTCGCCATGCCCGAGGTGGCCCGGACCCTGACCGCGTCGCTGGTGGGCCGCCTGCCGTACACGGCGATCGGCCTGCTGATCATCCTGCGCGTGCGCGAGATGGGCGGCGACTACGCCGAGGGCGGCGTCGCGGCGGGGTCCTTCGCCCTGGGCCTCGCGTGCCTGTCCCCCCTCGTCGGCCGGCTCGTGGACCAGCGGGGCCAGCGCGCCGTGCTGCTCCCGTGCGCGGTGGCATCGGCGATCCCGCTGGTCGCGCTCGCGCTCGTGCCAGACGGGACCCCGCTCGCGGCCGTCGCGGGGCTCGCGGCGCTGGCCGGCATCGTCCACCCGCCGCTCAGCGGCGCGATGCGGGCGCTCTGGCCGGAGCTCGTGCCGCCGCGGCGGCGCCACGCCGCCTACGCCATCGAGTCCGCGGGCGTGGAGCTCACGTTCATGGTCGGCCCGCTCCTGCTGGTGGGCGCGCTGGCGGCGGTCACCTCGCCGGCCGTGGGCCTCGTGACCTGCGCCGCCCTGCTGGTGGGCGGGACGCTCGCCTTCGTCACGGCGCCCACCTCGCGCCGCTGGCGCCCGGCGGGCGGCGCGGCGCGCACGCTCGCGGGCGCGCTGGCCAGCCCCGCCCTGCTCACCCTGCTCGTGGCCGTGACCTTCATGGGCTCGTCCTTCGGGGCGATCGAGGTCGCCATCGCGGCGTCGGCCGACGAGGGCGGCAGCCGGGCGCTCGTGGGCCCGCTGCTGGCGGCCTGGGCGCTGGGGAGCATGATCGGCGGCCTGCTCAGCGCGCGCGGCCGGGCGCCGTCCGACCCCCACCGCCGCCTCACCGGCCTGCTGGCCGCGACGGCCGTCGCGGACGGCCTGGTGGCGCTCGCCTCCGGGCTGCCGGCGCTGGCGGTGGCGCTCTGCCTGGCCGGCGCGTGCATCGCGCCGGCGTTCGCCACCCTGTACTCGATGGTCGCCGACCTCGCCCGCGAGGGCACACTGACCGAGTCCTACACCTGGCTCACGACCGGCATCACCGCGGGCATCGCGGCGGGGTCGGCGGCGGGCGGCGCGGTGGTCGACGCGGTGTCGACGCACGCCGCCATCGGCGGCGCGGCCGGGATGGTGGCCCTGGCCGCCCTCGTCGCCACGGCGGGCCGGCGGGTGCTCGCCCTCCCGGCGACCGCGTGACCCTGCTGCGATGAGTTTCCGCGGTCCGCAGCGTCA
>DATAGF010000132.1:0-9937 GCA_036257075.1 Miltoncostaeaceae bacterium | reverse complement strand
CGGCTGGATCGCGGTGGCGCCCAGGAAGGCGGCCGAGAAGGCGGGCAGGAGGAATTGCAGGCCCGAGGACGGGTCCGCCGAGCCCGTCGTGCCCGCGTAGAGGACGCCGGCGCCGGCGGCGATGACGCCGGAGGCGATCATCGCGCCCCAGCGCAGCCTGGCCACGTGGAGGCCGGAGAGGCGGGCCACGCTGCGTCCCCGTCCCACGAACAGCAGGCGCCGCCCGACCGGCGTGAACTCGAGCACGTAGAAGAGGACGGCCGCCAGCGCGAGGGCGTACCAGAAGGCCAGCGGCACGCCCAGGAACTTGTCGATGATGACCGCGTCGACCAGGTCCGATGAGATCCCGCCGATCGTGCGCGAGTCGGAGAGCCACAGCACCACGCCGGCCGCATCGGCGTCGTGCCGGCGTGGTTGGTCCGCCCGGTCACCCGGGCGCGGTAGCCCACGAGCCCCACGATCGACGTCACCACGCCGATGTCGATGCCGGCCGCCTCCAGGCGCGGCCCCTGCTCCACGTGCAGCTCGAGGTAGTGCCCGACCTCGTCGACGCGGCGGGCCTCGCCGTGCCGCTCGGGGTCGCGGCCCCAGGCGGCCATCGCCTCGGCGAGCGTCACCCCGTCGGCATCGCGCCGGTCGCCGAGCCCGCCGAGGTCCTCCCCGCAGAACGAGCGGCTGCCGAACAGCGCCGTGTTGAAGCGAGTGTTCTCCTCGTCCATGAACGCGGCCAGCCAGACCGGCCGGCGCGGCTCGACCCCCCACTGCCTGAGCAGGCGGACGGCGTGCAACCCCCCCATGACCCCGAGCGCGCCGTCGAAGCGGCCGCCCTCGGGCACGGTGTCGATGTGCGAGCCCATCAAAACCGCGGGGCCGTCGCCGGCGTCCCAGCGCGCGAGGAGGTTGCCCGCCGCGTCGATGTCCGCGTCGAGGCCGAGCCGGCAGCAACGCCCCACGAGCCAGTCGTAAGCGGCTCGCAGCTCGGGGCTCCAGGCGAGGCGGGTCACCCCCGCGCCCCCGCCCGTGAAGGCCGCAAGCGCCTCCAGGTCCCGCTGGAGCTCGCCCACGCCCCCCCCAGGATCGATCTCGGGGGCGGAGGCTAGCGTCAGGCCAGGCCAGGTGCGGCCTGAGCTCGGTCCCCAGACAAGCCAAGAAACGGAGGGGGATTTGAACCCCCGTCGGACGGAACCGTCCGAAACGGTATCGGACGCCCGTTGGTCCCGGACCGATCGGCGATTCTGCGCCGCGTCGGCCTCGTCTGACGCTCAGGCGAAGAGGATCTCGTCCCCGGGCTCGCCGGCGCGCAGGCGCTCCTCGACCTTCTCGAAGGCCAGCTCGTGGAGCACCGGCAGCAGGTCCTCGATGGGGCCGTCGAGGGCCGCCTCGTCCCGGAACTGGACGCTCACGCGGCCGACGAAGCAGGTCTTGATCCCCATCTCCTCGCCGTTCTCGAGGATTCTGACCTGGAAGCCCCAGAGCATCGTCGGGCCGTCCGTGAGCGAGGTGCGGACCGGCTGCGGATCGAGCTCGTACACTCGACCCTCAATCTCGACTCGACGCTGAGTCAGAGGTCGACCACCTGCCCCGCGGCGGTGACTGCGGCCGCGGCGCCGCCACGGCGGAAGTCGCCGGCGGCCTCGAGCCCGTCGGAGCCCCGGCCGGCCGCGCTGACGCCGCCGAAGAAGAGGTTGGCGGCACCCCAGAGGCGCAGGCGGTGGCCGTCGGCGGCGAGGGCCGCGATCGCGGCCTCGGGGACGCCGCCCTCGACGTCCACGCCGTCGCCCTCCGGGTGCACGCGGGGTCGCGCGACCGCCGTGGCGCAGGCCAGGCCGCCGTCAACGATGCTCACCATGGTCTGCAGGATGGCGGATCGGAGGCGGTTCGAGCCCGCCGAGCCGAGCGCGAGCACCGGCTCGCCGCCGCGCAGCAGGAGCGTCGGGGCCATCATGGAGGTCATCCGGACGCCGGCGGGCAGGATGCCGAAGCCGCTTGGGTTGAGGTCCTCCTCCCCGAGCATGTTGTTGAGCAGGACGCCCGTGCCCGGGACCACCACGCCGGAGCCCGAGCCGTTCGAGCTGGAGAGGCTCGCCATCCCGCCGTCGGCGTCGACGGCGCTGATGTGGGTGGTCGAGCCGGCGGGCTTGCGCGACGGAGCTGCCAGGCGCGCCCAGAGCCGCTCCATGCAGTCCTCCTCGCGCAGGTCGGCGGCGAAGCGCTCGTCGCGGAGCGCGTTCGCCGCGGCGCCGGCGCGCGCCACCGCCCGGTAGTGCCCGACGTCGCCGCGGGGCGGTGGCCGGGCGGCGAGCGAGCCCAGCGCGGCGGCGATCAGGGCGCCGCCCGACGACGGCGGCGGGTTGGTCAGGACGGTCACGTCGCGGTACTCCACCTCCAGGGGCTCGCGCTCGATCGGGCGATACGCGGCCAGGTCGTCGGCGGTCACCAGGCCGCCGCTCTGGTCGAGGTGGGCGACGACCGCCGCCGCGAGCGGGCCGTCGCGCATGGTCGCCGGCCCCGCCTCGGCGATGTGGAGCAGGGTCTCGGCCAGGTCGGGGAAGGTCAGCCGCTCCCCCTCGCCGAGCAGCCGGCCGCCCGGGCCGTAGACCGCCGCGGCTGCGGGCGTCGCCATCAGCATCTCTCCGAGGATCTGGTGGAGGTAGGCGGCCTCCGGGCCGAGCACCACCCCCTCGCGCGCGAGCCCCACCGCCGGCTCCACGAGGTCGGCGAGCGGCAGGCGGCCGGCCCGCCGGTGCGCCTCGCCGAGGCCGGCCACCATGCCGGGCACGGCGACCGACGCCGGGCCGATGTGGAAGAGCTGGTCCGCGCCGCCGAAGGGCACGTTGAAGGAGACCAGCTCGTCCGGGTCGAGGTGCCGGCCGGCCGGGCCCAGCCCCGGCACGGCGACGAAGAAGTCGAGGAGGGTCGTCCGCCCGTCGGGGTCGCGCGCCAGGAGGAAGCCGCCCGCGCCTGGGCCGGTCAGGGGGCTCTCGGCGACCGCGGCCGCGAAGGCCGCCGCGCAGACGGCGTCGACCGCGCCGCCGCCGCGCGCGAGCGCCTCGGCGCCGGCCCGGGCGGTCAGGCGGTGGCCGGCCGCGACCACGCCGACGGGCGCGTCGGGGCCGCGGCTCGCTACGCCGCGTCCTCCGGCTCGTCGAAGCCGCTCCGCCGGCGCACGATGCCGGTCGACTCCGGGTCGAGCTCGGGCGGCGGCTCCACCTCGACGTCGAAGACCTTGGGCGCCCCTCCGCCGCGCTCACGGTCGTCGCCGCGGTCGCGGCCGCCACCGCCGGCGCCACCGCCCCCGCCTCCGGTGGCCGCCGGATAGGGCAGGTCGAAGCGCGTCACGCGCTCGGCGCGGCGCGAGAGCCCAGAGCGCTCCGTCCGGGCCGCCTGCGCGGGCTCGGGGGCGGCCGCCCGCTCGGCGGGCGGGCCGGCGCGCACGCCGCTGAAGTTGGCCGCGACGACGGTCACCCAGACCTGGCCGGACAGCTCGGGGTCGATCGTCGCGCCGAAGATGATGTTGGCCTCGGGGTCGGCTGCGTCGGCGACGACGCGGGCCGCCTCGCTGACCTCGACCAAGGACAGGTCCGGGCCGCCGGTGATGCCCAGCAGGATTCCGCGCGCGCCGTCGATCGGCGTCTCGAGCAGGGGCGATGCGATCGCCGCCTGGGCGGCCTCGGTGGCCCGGTTGCCCCCGCCGGCGTAGCCGATGCCGAGCAGCGCGGTGCCGGCGCCCCTGATGATGGTGCGCACGTCGGCGAAGTCGAGGTTGATCAGGCCGGGCAGGGTGATCAGGTCGCAGATGCCCTGTACCCCCTGGCGCAGCAGGTCGTCGCAGACCTTGAAGGCCTCGACCATGCTCGTGCCGCGCTCCAGCACCGCCATCAGGCGGTCGTTGGGGATGATGATCACGGTGTCGGCGGCCCCCTGCAGGGCCTCGAGCCCGGCCATCGCGGCCTCGGTGCGGCGGCTGCCCTCGAACCCGAAGGGCCGCGTGACCACCGCGACCGTCAGCGCGCCCATCTCGCTTGCGATCTTCGCGACCAGCGGCGCGCCGCCGGTGCCGGTGCCCCCGCCCTCGCCCGCCGCGATGAAGACCAGGTCGCTGCCGCGCAGCGCGCGGCGCACCTGCTCCTCGCTCTCGCGAACGGCCTGCTCGCCCAGGTGGGGGTCGCCGCCGGTGCCGAGGCCGCGGGTGATCTCCATGCCGACCGGGATGCGCACGTCGGCCTCGCTGACGTCGAGCGCCTGGCGGTCGGTGTTGACGGCCACGAACTCGACGCCCCGCAAGCCCGCCTCGATCATCCGGTCGACCGCGTTGCAGCCGGCGCCGCCGACGCCGACCACGCGGATCACCGCGACGTAGTTGGACAGGTCCCCGGGCGACCGCTCGGGACCGGGGTCGATCCCGGGGCCCTCCTCCAGCGGGTCGGTGCTGCGGAACAGCTCGGAGAGCGGGCCCTCGCGCATGCTCGGCCGCGACCGTCCCCCATCGGGGCGGCGCGGCTCGCTCACGGCCGGTCCCTCATGCCGCGGCCCTGCGCCCGCCCGCCACGCCCATCGGCCCCTCCCAGACCTCGCGCGAGAGATGACGGTACCATCGCGCCGCCTGGCCCTGGGGGTCGTAGCGGATGACGCTCTTGCCCTCGACCGGGGCCTCCGCGAAGCGGATCGTCTTGCCGATGCGCGTCCGGAAGACGCGATCGCCGAAGCTCTCCTCGAGCAGCTGGACGGCCTCGCGCCCGTGGATCGTCCGGCCGTCGTACATGGTCGGCAGGATACCCACGATCTCCACGCGGGGGTTGAGGTGCTCCCGCACCTGGCCGAGGGTCTCGCGGAGCTGGGCCAGCCCGCGCAGCGAGAGGTACTCGCACTGGACCGGGACGAGGATCCCCTCGGCGGCGACCATCGCGTTGACCGTCAGCAGGCCGAGTGAGGGCGGCGTGTCCAGCAGGATGTAGTCGTAGAGGTCGCGCACGGGCTTCAGCGCCCGCTCCAGCGCCCGCTCGCGTCCGATCATCGAGGAGAGCGCGAGCTCGGCCCCCGCCAGCTCGATGCCGGCCGGGGCGATGTCGATCTCCCGGGTCTCGATGATCTCCGTGATCGACGCGCGACCGGTGAGCACGTGGAACATGCCCACGTTCAGCGCCTCGACGTCGATGCCCTGGCTCATGGAGAGGTTGCTCTGGGGATCGAGGTCCACGGCGAGCACCCTCGCGCCGAGGTCGTGGAGGCCGACGCCGAGGTTCAGCGTCGTGGTGGTCTTGGCGACGCCGCCCTTCTGGTTTGCGAGGGCGATGACGCGGGCGGGTCGGGACATCTGGCGCCCCTTCGTGGCTGCTGCTCGTGGCTTTGGCCCCGTTTCGCCGCCAGAGCGCGATCTCCTTGCCCCGGATCCCTCAGTCGGGGGGCAGCTCCAGGCGGCGCTGCCCCGCCCACGCGGCCGCCTGGGACCGCCGCTGGAAGCCCAGCTTCCGCAGGAGCTGGCTCACGTGGTTGCGGACCGTCTTCTCGGAGAGGTGCAGCACCTCGCCGATCGCCCGGTTCGTGTAGCCCTCGGCGATCAGCGCCAGCATCCGCCGCTCGCGGTCGGTGAGGCCCGCCAGCTCGGCCTCCGCCTGCTTGGCCGACAGCTCGCGGAACTGGCTCAGCAGGGCCCCGGCGGCGCGCGGGTCGAGCGACGCCTCGCCCGCCGCGGCGTCGCGGATCGCCTGCGTGAGCCGCTCGGCGTCGGCCTGCTTGAGCAGGTAGCCGCTGGCGCCGGCCATCACCGCGCCGACGATGGCCTCCTCGTCGGAGTACGAGGTGAGCATGAGGACGCGGGCCTCGGGGTGCTCGGCCTTGATGCGGCGGCAGGCCTCCACGCCGCTGCCGTCGGGCAGGCGGACGTCCATCAGGACCACGTCGGGGTGGGTCTGCTCGTTCAGCTGCACCGCCTCGGCGGCGGTCTGGGCCTCTCCGACGACCCGGAAGCCGGCGGAGTGGGACAGCAGCGAGCGCAGGCCGATGCGGACGACGGTGTGGTCGTCGACGATCAGCACGCGGATGGGGTCGCGGGGGACGGTGGTCATGACGTGCGCACCTCGGGAAGCAACTCGCGGGTTGGTATGGCGTCGGACTCGGGCTCCTCGATGTCGAGGGGCACGGCGAGCGTGACGCGGGTGCCGCCGCCGGCGCCCGGCTCGACGACGAGGCGACCGCCGAGGCGCCGCGCCCGCTCGCGCATGTTGCGCAGCCCCTGGCCGCAGCCCTCCTCGGCCTCGCCGCCGACGGGCCCGCGGCCGTCGTCCGCGACGACCAGGTCGAGCTCGTCGGGAGCGAGCACCAGCGCCACGCGCACCCTGCAGGGGCCGGCGTGGCGGGCGGTGTTCGACAGCGCCTCGCGGAGGATCTGCTCGAGGTGCTGGCCGGCCTCGGCCGGCAGGGGGCCGCAGGGGCCCGGGCGCTCGACGGCGAAGCGCACGTCGCGGCCGGTCTCCTCGGCGAAGCGCCTGGTCAGCTCACCGAGGCAGGCGGCGATGCCGTCCGGCGTGGCGGGCGCGTTCAGGGCGCGGATGTAGTCGCGGATCCCGTCGGTGGCGGCGTTGAGGTCGGCCACCACCTCGCGCACCTCGCGGCGCAACGAGGGATCCTCGCAGCCGATCGCGACGGCCTCGAGATGGAGGCCGGCCGCGTAGATGGACTGGATCGTCCCGTCGTGGAGGTCGCGGCCGAAGCGCGAGCGCTCCTCGGCGATGGCGCGGGCGCGGTCGAGCGCCTCCTCGCGCTGCTTCGCCTCGACGTCGAAGATCTCGAGCAGCTTCACCGCCAGGACGCAGAGGGCCAGCCCGATCACCCCCCGCATCACCTCGAGCGGCAGGCTGGTGGCGTCGAACCACCCGCCGGCGTCGCCGATGCCGCCCGGCGAGACGGGGCCGCGCGCGACGATCAGCCCGCCCACGACGGCGTATGCCCCCAGGGTGGCCGCGGCGGCCGCGGCGTAGGGGCGGATCGCGGTCATCCCCGCGTCGCTCAGCTCGCTGCGCTGCCGCCAGAGGCCGACCGCCGACAGGGCGGCGCCGGGGAACAGGAGCGTGTAGCGCGACAGCGAGACCACCGCCGCCTCCCACTCCGAGACGCTCCAGCCGGCGGGGTCGGCGGCCAGGGCGCAGCCGGCGATGATCCCGCCCGCGCCGACGATGGAGAGCGTCGTGAGCGAGCGCCGCAGCACCGGGCTCAGGCCGAGGAGCCGGAGCCCGAACTGGACGAGGAAGAGGAAGGCGGCCACCTGGACGACGCCCCGGAGCACCACGAGGCCCTCCACGACGTCCTCGCTGAGGTAGCCCTCCTGGATCGGGACGAAGGCGTACCCCCAGACCGCCAGGGCCTCGACGAAGGCGAAGCTGGCGAGCCATATCAGCGACGAGGAGAGCGTCAGGCGGGTCGCGCGCCGACGCTGCAGCCACACGGCGAAGCCGAGCGAGAAGAAGACCAGCCCCTGCGCGAACAGGATGATGGTCTCGTTCTGAACGAAGAACTCGCGCACTCAGGCGCCCTCGGGAGGGGTGGCGGAAACGCCGCGGCGGGCGGGGACCTCCTCGATCCCCGCCCGCCGCATGATCGCCGGGAAATCGACCCCTTCCAGGGCGATTGTAGCGCCGCGCCCCCGCTAGCCCCCGATGACCGCGTCGAGCTTCCTGCGCAGGTCGGCGACCGAGGCCCCCCCCGCGGCCTCGACCACCTCGGGCTCCTCGAGGAGCGCGCGGCGGTCGACGAGGTTGCTGCGGTTGACGACGTACGGGTCCTCGAGCACGTCGGCGAGCTTGCGGCCCGCGCGGAGCTGGCGGACCGCGTACTCGATCAGGCGCTTGTGCCGTGCCGACTCGGTGTTGACGAGCCGGCGGACCTCGTCCTGGATCCCCATCGCTCCCTAGAAGCGCTGGAGCTGCAGGCTGCTGGCGCCCGCCATGCGGCGGAGGCGCGCGACGCGCTCCTCCATCGGCGGGTGGGTCGAGAACAGCGACCTGAAGCCGCCGCCGCCCCGGCCGCGCGCGTTGGCCTGCAATGGGTTGACGATGTAGAGCGGCTCGGCGGCCGGGTTGGTGCGCATCGGGATCGCCGCGGCGGTCCGGTGCAGCGTCTCCAGGGCGTCGGCCAGCGGGTTGGGATCGCCGACGTACTCGGCGCCGGTCGCGTCGGCGACGTACTCGCGCTGGCGCGAGATGGCCAGCTGGATGATCGTCGCGGCGATCGGCGCGAGGATGATGGTGGCGAGGGTCCCGATGAGCCCCAGCGGGTTGTCGTCGTCCCCGCCGAACAGCAGCGAGAACTGGAGGAAGTTGGCGATCGCCGCGATCGCGCCGGCCACCATCGCGGCGATGCTCGCGATCAGGATGTCGCGGTTGGCGATGTGGGCCATCTCGTGCGCCAGGACGCCCTCGAGCTCGCGCGGGCCCAGGGCCCGCTTGATGCCCGCGGTCACAGCGATCGCCGCGTGCTTGGGGCTGCGGCCGGTGGCGAACGCGTTGGGCTGCTCGGCCGGGGTGATGTAGACGCGCGGCTTGGGAACGCCGGCGCGCTCGGCGAGGCGCGCGATCATCTGGTGCAGCTCGGGCTCCTGCTGCGGGCTCACCTCGACCGCGCGCGCCATCTTCAGCGCCAGCGGCCCGCTGAACCAGTACATGACGAAGTTGAAGACGACCGCGATCGCCGCGAACACCACCAGGCCGGTGGCGCCGCCGATGAGGTAGCCGATGCCGACCAGCAGCGCGGTCAGCGCGGCCACGAACACGAACGTCTTGAAGTTGTTGCCCGCCTTGTAGGAGGCGAGGTTCATCGTCCCTCCTTCGGGATCTGCCGCAGCCTCTCCGGCATTCCGCGGCGAGCCGAGTATAGGAGAGGTGTGTAGGGGTCAGGTGGCCCCGGATTGCCATCTGGTCAAGGGATGCGCGGTCGCGGGGGCTACCCTCAGGGCGTGCGAGCCGTCGCCCTCCTGCTCCTGCTCGCGGCGCTCGCCTGCGCCGCGTGCGGGCCCACCAGCCCCACAGAGGCGGGCGGGGCGGACGTCGACCCGGTCGCCGTCCTCACCGTGCTCCCGAGCCCCGGGCAGCTGCGCGGCGAGCCCGCCGCCCCGGCCGATGCGGACGCCCTCCAGGTCGCCCTCACCGGCTCGCCCGACCCGGCGATCGCGGCCCGCGTCCGCGAGCGCCGGCCGAAGGCGGCCGCGGTGCGCACCTGGTCTGCGCCGGGCGGCCGCGAGCTGGTGGCGGCCGTCAGCGTCTGGGACTCCCACCTGATCGCCACGGGCATCGGCGGCGACGCCGCCGAGCTGCTCCTCTCCGAGGACGGCGCCCGCGCCTGGACGCCCACCGGCCTCCCCGGCAGCCGCGGCGCGCGGGTCGACGCCCCCGGGCGCCGGGAGCAGCGGCTCTCCTTCGCCGTCGGGCCCAACTCGCTCTACGTGCGGTCGAAGGGGCCCGTGCCCCGGGACGTCGTCGCCCGGACCCTGCGCCGGCTGATCCTCACGACCGACGCCCAGCAATAGGCGTCGCCGGAGGCGGGAGGGTCTTCCGGCGCCCGCCCCGGCGAAGCCGGTGCGCCGGTCTGCCTGGGCCCCGGTGAGGGGCCCAGGCGCGCATGCCGGCCCGCGAGAGGCCGGCATCCGCTTCAGTCGCCCTACCGCACCAGGTCCCGTCGTCCGACGAGGGTCAGGGCGGCCGCGCCCGTGACCAGGGCGAGGCCGCCGAGGACGGCGACGTCTTCCGGGCCCAGCGAGCCGGTGCGCAGGACCGCCGGCGGGTCGAGGTAGCGGAAGATCGACAGCGGCCCGAGCGGCTCGGCCACCGACCAGACCTCGGCGAGGTAGTCGAGCGCGTACGAGACGATGACGAAGGCGGCCGCGTAGCCGACGACCCGGCCGCCCGTGCGCGCCAGCGCCGCCGCCAGCAGGGCGACCCCGCCGACG
>DATAGF010000274.1:0-1759 GCA_036257075.1 Miltoncostaeaceae bacterium | reverse complement strand
CGCTGCGCCTGCAGGCCGACATCCGCTGGCTCGAGGTGTGCGAGCGGCGCTGGGTCGAGAGGGAGTCGCGATGAGCACGGCGGGCGCATACGAGACGTTGATGGATCGGAGGGTGCGCCAGTGAGCGAGGTGATCGACGCGCGGGGCCTGGTCCGCCGGTACCCGGCCGATGGAGCGCCGGTCCGGGCGGTGGACGGCGTCGACCTGGTCGTGGACGCGGGTGAGACGGTCTCGGTCATGGGGCCGAGCGGCTGCGGCAAGTCGACCCTGCTGCACCTGCTCGGCGGGCTGGAGCGCCCCGACGCCGGCGAGCTCCGCCTCGGCGGCAGGCGCGTGGACGGACTCTCGGAGACGCAGTGGGCGATCTTCCGCCGCCGCAGCGTCGGCTTCGTCTTCCAGGCGTTCCACCTGGTCGACGAGCTGACCGCGGTCGAGAACGTGGAGCTGCCGGCGCTGCTGCTGGGCGTGTCGCGCCGCGACGCACGTCGCCGGGCGATGGGCCTGCTCGAGCGGCTCGGCGTGGCCGAGCGGGCCGGCCACCTGCCCGACCGCCTGTCCGGCGGCGAGCAGCAGCGCGTCGCGGTGGCCCGGGCGCTGATCAACGAACCGCTGGTCGTGCTCGCCGACGAGCCGACCGGCAACCTGGACAGCCGCGCCACCGGCGAGATCCTCAAGCTGTTCGCCGAGCTCCGCCAGGCGCGCCAGACGCTCCTCATCGTCACCCACGACGCGCGCGTGGCCAGCACCGCCGACCGGCTGCTCACCATGCGGGACGGGACGATCGTCGCCCAGACACGGCTCGGCTCCGGCGCGTCGGTCGCCGGGATCCTCGCCAGCCTGGCCGACCTCGGGGGCGAGGGCTGATGCGCTCGCTGCGGCTCGCCGTCCGCCTCGCCCTGCGCAACCTCCGCCGGCGGCCCGCGCAGGGGGCTCTGCTCCTGCTCACGCTGACGATCGCGACCGGCGTCCTCGGCGTGGCGACGTCGGTCTACGGGAGCGCCGACGCGCCGTGGGATCGCGTCTGGCGGGCGACCAAGGGGTTCCATGTCGGCCTCGGCGTGTACCACCCACCCGACGAGCCGGGAAACCGCGCCTTCGTCGCCGAGCTGCGCCGCCGCAGCGAGCAGCTCGCTACGGCCCCCGGGGTGATCGGGGTCGGCGGCCCCTGGACCCACCTGTACGGGTCGATCGAGGTCGCGGGCGGGAGCGAGGACCTCACCGCGGAGGTCCGCGACCCAGGTCCCTACGAGGTGGACCAGCCGCTGGTGACGAGCGGCCGATGGCTCGGCGAAGGCGGCGGGGTCGTGCTGGAGAGCGGGCTGGCGGCGACCCTCCAGGCCGGTCCCGGGGACACGGTGGTGATCCAGGGGCGGCCGTTCCCCGTCCGTGGCGTGGCATCGACCGTCAGCCGTGGCCGCTTCCCGCTCAGCCGACCAGCCCAGGTGTGGGTCACGCCCGAGACGGCGCGGCAGCTGCGCGACCTCGGGCTGACCGAGGAAGGGTTCGAGCTCCAGCTCCGGCTGGCCGATCCTGACGACGCCGCCGGGTTCGTCGCCGCCCACTCGCTGGAAGCGTCCGATCCCTCCTCGGCGGTGATCGCCTACATGGAGACCTGGCAGCAGCGCAGGGCGGACTCGCACTCCGACATCGACATCCTCGCCGGCACGCTGTTCGCGGCGGGCGCGCTGATCGCGATCCTCACCGTCGCCACCGCGGCGGTGCTCATCACCGGCCGCATGGCCACCCAGCTCCGGCAGGT
>DATAGF010000111.1:0-2610 GCA_036257075.1 Miltoncostaeaceae bacterium | reverse complement strand
GGGCCCGCCGGCCGGCGCGGCGCACTAGGATGCGCGGCCGATGCCGCCCCGCTCCGTCCTGCCGTCGCGCGCCGACGACTTCGCCCAGTGGTACCAGGAGGTCGTCGCCAAGGCCGAGCTGGCCGAGACGGGCCCGGCCCGCGGGACCATGGTCATCCGCCCCTACGGCTACGGCCTCTGGGAGCGCATCCAGGCCGGCATGGACGCCCGCATCAAGGCCTGCGGCGCCGAGAACGTCTACCTGCCGCTCTTCATCCCGGAGTCGTACCTGCGCAGGGAGGCCGAGCACGTGGAGGGCTTCAGCCCCGAGCTGGCCGTGGTCACCATCGCCGGCGGCAAGCCGCTGGAGGAGCCGTTGGTGGTGCGCCCCACCTCGGAGACGCTGTTCGGCGAGCTCATGGCGAAGTGGGTGCAGTCCTACCGCGACCTGCCGCTGCTGCTGAACCAGTGGGCGAACGTCGTGCGCTGGGAGCTGCGCCCGCGGGTCTTCCTGCGCACGACCGAGTTCCTCTGGCAGGAGGGCCACACCGCCCACGCCACCCGCGAGGACGCCGCCGCCTACGCCCGCCGGATCCTCCACGAGGCCTACGCCGACTTCATGGTCGGGGAGCTCGCGGTGCCCGTGCTGCTCGGCGTCAAGACGGCCCGCGAGCGCTTCGCCGGCGCGATCAACACCATGACCCTCGAGGCCATGATGGGCGACGGCCGCGCCCTGCAGATGGGCACCAGCCACGAGCTGGGCCAGAACTTCGCCCGCGCCTTCGAGATCGACTACCTCGACGCCGGCGACGAGCTGCGGCACTGCTGGACGACCTCCTGGGGCACCAGCACCCGCATGGTCGGCGGCATGATCATGTGCCACGGCGACGACTTCGGCCTGCGCGTGCCGCCCCGGCTGGCCCACATCCAGGCAGTGGTGCTGGTGGTGCGCGACGAGGACGGCGTCGCCGACGAGGCGCGCCGCATCGCCGCCGAGCTCGAGGACGCCGGCGTGCGGGCCCGGGTGGACGCCAACACCGCCACCGGCTTCGGCCGCCGGGCCACCGACTGGGAGCTCAAGGGCGTGCCGGTGCGGGTCGAGATCGGGCCCCGGGACCTCGCCGAGGGCGTCGTCACGCTGGTCCGGCGCGACCGACGCACGAAGGAGACCGTCCCCGCGGCGGGCGTCGCCGCCGCCGTCGCCGACCTGCTCGAGGAGATCCAGGCGGGCCTGCTGGCCGAGGCCATCGCCGACCGCGACGCGCGCACCTCCCGGGTGACCACCCTCGACGACGCCATCGAGGCCGGCCGCTCCGGGTTCGCCCGCATCCCCTGGGACGCCTTGGGCGACGACGGCGAGGCCACCCTGGCCGAGCAGGGCATCACGGTGCGCCTGCTTCAGCGCCCCGACGGCGGCGTGCCCGACGACCTCGAGGGCCCGCTCGAGGCGGTGGTGGCCCGCGCCTACTGAGCGGCGACGGCCGCGGAGCCGGTCCGCGGGTACCGCGTCTCCACGTACTCCTCGACCATGGCGATGAAGTCCTCGGCCAGGGTGGGGCCCTCCAGCGTGCGGACCTTCTCGCCGTCCACGTAGACCGGCGCCCGCGGCTGCTCGCCCGTCCCCGGCAGGCTGATGCCGATGTCGGCGGCGCGGCTCTCCCCCGGGCCGTTGACGATGCAGCCCATCACGGCGACCTTCAGCTCGGCGGCGCCGGGGCGCTCGGCCCGCCACTCGGCCATGCGGGCGTCGAGGTGGCGCTCGATGGTCTGGGCCAGCTCCTGGAAGACCGTGCTCGTGGTGCGGCCGCAGCCCGGGCAGGCCGTGACCTCGGGGCGGAAGGCTCGCAGGCCGAGGCTCTGGAGCAGCTCCCGGCAGACCCGCACCTCCAGAGCCCGGTCGCCGCCCGGCTCGGGCGTGAGGCTGGCCCGGATGGTGTCGCCGATGCCGTCCTGCAGCAGGATCCCGAGCGCGGCCGTCGTCGAGACGATGCCCTTGCTGCCCATGCCCGCCTCGGTGAGCCCGAGGTGCAGGGGGTAGGCGCAGCGCGCGGCGAGGTCGCGGTAGACGGCGACCATGTCCTGCAGCCGGCTGGTCTTGCAGGAGAGCACGATGCGGTCGCCCGGCAGGCCGATCTCCTCGGCCGCCTCGGCCGAGCTCAGCGCGCTCTGGACCATGGCCTCGCGCAGCACCGCGTCGGCGCCCCAGGGCTCGGCCCGGCGGCCGTTCTCGTCCATCAGCAGGTCGAGCAACTCCGGGTCCAGCGACCCCGCGTTCACGCCGATGCGGACCGGCCTGCCGTGGTCGATCGCCGCCTGGACCATCGTGGCGAAGTTGGCGTCGTGGCGGGCGCCCCGGCCCACGTTGCCCGGGTTGATGCGGTACTTGTCGAGGGCCTCGGCGCAGTCGGGGAACTCGCGCAGCAGGGTGTGGCCGTTGTAGTGGAAGTCGCCGACCAGCGGGGCCGCGACCCCGTGCACGTCGCGCAGGCGCTCGCGGATCTCGGCCACCCGGGCCGCCGCCGCCCGGTTGTTGACCGTGATGCGGACGATCTCGGAGCCGGCCTCGGCCAGCTCGGCGACCTGGCGCGCCGTCGCGGCGGCGTCGGCCGTGTCGGTGTTGGTCATGGACTG
>DATAGF010000097.1:0-4645 GCA_036257075.1 Miltoncostaeaceae bacterium | reverse complement strand
CCGGCGACGAGGGTGCCGGCCACGTCTGTCGGAGCGTGAAGGCGCGCGCCGAGGGGCCGCGGACGCGCAGGTGGCCGAGGCGCTCCTCGGCCTCGGCCACGGTCGGCAGGCGGCCCGCGGGCACCCACCAGAGCGCGCTCTCGGGCTCGCCGAGGCGCTCGAACCACTCCCGCCGGCGGCGGAGGACGGCGGCGTGGGCGTCGCCGTAGACGAAGGCGCGCAGCACCTCGAGCGACTCCCAGACCGACATGTTCACGATCAGGCGGTCGTCGCCGAAGGCGCGGATCGCCGTCGCGTCGCCGTCCTCGGTCTCGAGGCGCCAGACGAAGCCCGGGCTGGCGTCGGCGACCGCGTTGACCGGCGCCAGCGCCGCCACGAAGCCGGCCATCAGCGGCGCGTCGAGCGGCTCCCGCGGCAGGGCGACGTTGACCTGCGCCAGATGCCAGCCGCCGGCGTCGTGGGCCGCGCGGAGGTCCGGGTCGCTCAGCGTGCGATGGGCGGCGTTGAGGCGCGCAAGCCGGCGGGGCGCGTCGTCGTCGTCGCTGCGAAGGACCATCTCGCGCAGCACGCCGAAGGCCGCGGCGATGACCTCCGGGCAGGCGCCCGGATCGACCTGCAGCTCCCGGTAGGGGTCGAGGTCTAGCCCTTCGCGTCCAGCCACGTCTCCCCCGTGCCGACGTCTACCGCCAGGGGCGGGTCGAGCGCGTAGGCGCCGACCATCGCCTCGCGCACGATCGACCCCGCCCGCCCGGCCTCGCCCGCCGGCGCCTCCAGCAGCAGCTCGTCGTGGATCTGCAGGATCAGGCGCGCCTGCAGGCCGGCCTCGGCGAGGGCGTCGTGGGCGCGCACCATGGCCGCCTTGATGATGTCGGCGGCGGTCCCCTGGATCACCGTGTTGACGGCCAGCCGCTCCCCGAGCTGGCGCTGCTGCACCGTCCGGCCGCCGAGCTCCGGGATCGGCCGGCGACGCCCGAAGAGGGTCGTCACGAAGCCGTCCTGGGCCGCGGCGACCACGGTGCGGTCGATGAACGCGCGCACCCGCGGGTAGCGCGCCAGGTAGGCCTCGATGTAGGCGGCGGCGTCCGCCCTCGGGATGTTGAGCTGATCCGCCAGGCCGAAGTCGCTGATGCCGTAGACGATGCCGAAGTTCACCGCCTTGGCGCGGTCGCGGGTCGTGCGGTCGACGTCGGCGGGGGCCATGCCGAAGACCTCGGCGGCGGTGGCCCGGTGGATGTCCTCGCCGCGGCGGAAGGCGTCCGCCAGGGCCGGCTCGCCGGAGACGTGGGCGAGGATCCGCAGCTCCACCTGGCTGTAGTCGCAGCTGATGATCCGCCAGCCCGGGTCGGTGGTGAACGCGCCCCGGATCTCGCGTCCAAGGGGCGTCCGGATCGGGATGTTCTGCAGGTTGGGGTTGTTGGACGACAGGCGGCCGGTCTCGGCCACCGTCTGGGCGAGGGTCGTGTGCAGGCGGCCCGCCTCGTCGACGAGCTCCGGCAGCGCCGAGAGGTAGGTGCTGTCCAGCTTGGTCAGCTCGCGGTACTGGCCGATCAGGTCGATGATCGCGTGCTTGCCCGCCAGCAGCTGCAGCACCTTGCGGTCGGTGCTCCAGCCGGTCTTGCCCCGCCGGAAGGTCGGCAGCCCGAGGCGCTCGAACAGCACCTCGCCGAGCTGCTTGGGCGAGTCGATGACGAACTCGCCGCCGGCCAGCTCCCAGATCCGGTCGCGCAGCTCGTCGGCGCGGTCGCGCACGCGAGCGGCGATCTCGCCCAGGCGGTGGACGTCGAGCTTGACGCCGGCCTCCTCCATCGCGGCCAGCACCCGCGTCAGGGGCAGCTCGACCTCGCGGTAGAGCGGCTCCAGGCCCTCGCGGCGCAGCCCCTCCTCCTGGCGGACGGTGAGCTCGCGTACGAGGGCGGCCGCGATCGCGGCCGGGTCGTCCGTGCCCTCTGTGCCCAGCCCGGCGTCGGCGGCGAGCTCATCCAGCGGGTAGCCGCGCCGGCGCGGCTCCAGCAGGTAAGCGGCGACCATCGTGTCGTGGACCGGCCGCAGCTCGGGGCCCGTGGCCCGGAGGGCGGCCTTGGCGTCGTGGGTGGTCACCGGGATCCCCGCAAGGGAGGCGGCCAGCGCCGGGCCGGCCCCGTCGCGGGAGCCGACCGCGACCTCCTCGCCGTCGCCCGCCACCGCCCAGCCCTCCTCCGAGAGGGCGAGCGAGACGCGCGCAGCCCCCGCCATGCGCAGCGGCAGGTCCTCCGGCGTGGCCGGA
This sequence comes from Miltoncostaeaceae bacterium, assembly GCA_036257075.1. Lineage (GTDB taxonomy): Bacteria > Actinomycetota > Thermoleophilia > Miltoncostaeales > Miltoncostaeaceae > DATAGF01. The sequence continues at coordinate 2,382 of DATAGF010000097.1, read as the reverse complement.
ACGGCCGTGACCTCGATCGTCAGGTCGGCGGGGGCGGCCGGGGCCTCCGAGCCGCCCTCGACCAGCTCCTCGAGCCGCCGGATCAGGCTGCCGAACTCGAGGCGGTCGAACAGCTCCCGCAGGGCCTGCATGCGCTCGGGGCCGTAGTCGAGCGGGGGCACCTCGGAGAGGTCGATCGCGACCGGGGCGTCGGTGCGGATCACCGCCAGGTCGCGGGTCTTGCGCGCGTCGTCGGCGTGCAGGGTGAGGGCCTCGCGGCGCTTGGGCGTCTGGTCGGCCGCGTGGTCGAGGATCGCGTCGAGGCTCCCGTACTTCTGGAGCAGCTGGGAGGCGCCCTTCTCCCCCACCCCCGGCACCCCCGGCAGGTTGTCGCTGGGGTCGCCGACCATGCCGCGGAAGTCGGTCATCAGCTCCGGCCCGATGCCGTAGCGCTCGCGCACCGCGTCTGGCGTGTAGACGGTGGTGTCGGTGACGCCGCGGCCGGTGGCCATCACGCTGATCCGTGGGCTCACCAGCTGAAAGGCGTCGCGGTCGCCGGTGAGGATCACGACGGGCTCGTCGGCCTCCTCGGCCTGGCGCGCGAGCGTGCCGATGACGTCGTCGGCCTCGAATCCCTCGAGCTCGGTGTTGACGAAGCCGAAGGCCTCCATCATCGGCCTGAATTGGGGCGCCTGCTCGCGGAACAGGTCGGGGGTCGCCTGCCGGTTGGCCTTGTAGGTCGGCTCCCGCTCGTGGCGGAAGGTGCGCCCGGGCGCGTCCCAGGCCACCACCACCCGGCCCGGCCGCTCCTCGGCGAGCATCTTCATCATCATCGCGGCGAGGCCGTAGAGGGCGTTCGTCGGGAAGCCGTCGGCCGTCGAGATCGTGTCCGGCAGGGCGTGGAAGGCCCGGTAGGCGAGGCTGTTGCCGTCGATCAGCAGGAGCGGCCCGGTCGCGGGCGGGGCTGCGGTGTCGGGCACGGCCGGAGGATACTCCCGGCCCCGGACCAGCTGGCTATGCTGGCCCCGGTCCCGCACCGCGCGAAGGAGTCCCGTTGGCCGTCACGCCGAGCGCCCAGTACAGCATCACCCTCCGCGTCGAGATGGACTCGACCCAGGCCGACCTCCTGGGCCAGCTCACGACCGCGATCGGGGCGGTGGGCGGCGACATCGGCGCCATCGACCTCGTGGGCACGGGCTACCGCTCGGTGATCCGCGAGCTGGTGGTCAACGCCTCCGACCAGGAGCACGCCGACGCGATCGTCGCCGCGGCCGAGGGCCTCGACGGCGTGAAGGTCGTCTCGTCCTTCGACCGGACCTTTCGCATGCACCATGGCGGCAAGATCGAGATGACGACCCGGGTGCCGCTCGAGACGCGAGACGACCTCTCGATCGCCTACATGCCCGGCGTGGCGCGGGTCTGCAAGGCCATCTCGGACGACCGCAACATGGCCTTCGACCTCACGCTCAAGCGAAACATGGTCGCCGTGATCACCAACGGCACCGCGGTCCTCGGGCTCGGCGACATCGGCGCCGCGGCCGGGATGCCGGTCATGGAGGGAAAGTCGATGCTCTTCAAGGAGTTCGGCGGCGTGGACTCCTACCCGATCTGCATCGACTCCAAGGACCCCGAGGTGCTCATCAAGACCATCGCGGCGATCGCGCCCGCCTGGGGCGGCATCAACCTCGAGGACATCGCCGCGCCGACCTGCTTCGAGGTCGAGGACCGCCTGAAGGAGATGCTCGACATCCCGGTCTTCCACGACGACCAGCACGGGACCGCCATCGTGGTGCTCGCGGCCCTCCTGAACGCCCTGAAGATCACCGGCGAGAAGATCGTGAACCTGAAGGTCGTGGTGAGCGGCGTCGGCGCCTCCGGCGTGGCCTGCTCGAAGATCCTCATGAACGCCGGCGTCGAGAACATCATCGGCTGCGACTCGAAGGGCGCGATCTACAAGGGCCGCACCGAGAACATGAACTTCATGAAGGACTGGTACGCCGAGAACACCAACCCGGAGGGCATCCGCGGCGGCCTGACCGAGGCCGTCGCCGGGGCGAACCTCTTCCTGGGGCTGTCGGGGCCCGGCACCTTCTCGGTGGAGCAGCTCAAGACGATGGCGAAGGACCCGATCGTCTTCGCCATGGCCAACCCGACGCCCGAGATCATGCCGGAGGAGGCGGCGCCCTACGTGCGCGTCATGGCGACCGGCCGCTCGGACTACCCGAACCAGATCAACAACGTCCTCGCGTTCCCGGGCATCTTCAAGGGCGCCCTGGCCTGCCGCGCGACGGGGATCAGCGAGGGCATGAAGGTCGCCGCCGCCGAGGCGATCGCCGAGTGCATCTCCGACGACGAGCTCAACGAGGACTACATCATCCCCAGCGTGTTCAACCGCAACGTCGC
>DATAGF010000089.1:0-8222 GCA_036257075.1 Miltoncostaeaceae bacterium | reverse complement strand
GCGCAGGGAGGCGGCCTGCCCGTGCCGGACGGCGTCGACCAGGATCGCCGCCTTCAGCGTGCTGGCCGCCGGGAACTGCGCGTCGGCGTTGAGCGCCGCGCCGCAGCCCGTCACCAAGTGCTGGACGTAGACGCCGGTGATCGCCGAGGTCTCGCCCGCGAGCCGCTCGACGTCGCGCTGCAGCGCCCGGTCGACGAAGCCCGGGATGCGCCCCGCCCGCAGCGCGCTGCGCGGCAGCCCGCGCACCCGGACGGTGGCCGACCAGCGCGCGCCGCCCGGCCCGATGGCCCTGACCCGGACGGCGTGGACGCCGGTCGGCACCGGCACCGAGATGCGGCGAGGGCCGGGCGGAGGCCGCAGCCGGGCGGTGATCCGGCCGTCGGCCTGGACCTCGACCCGCTCCGCGCCCGCCCTCAACCGGACGGCGGCGTGGCCGAAGCTGACCGGCGGCGCCGAGATGACGGGCGGCGGGGGCGGGGCGTGCGCGATCACGGGTACGCCCGCATCATCGGCTCGAGCAGCTCGGTAACGGCCGCCCGCGTCCGGCGGCTGAGCTCGGCGGCGCGCTCGCGCCGGGAGCCGTCCTCGGGAGCGGGGACGGGGTGCCCGAACGCCACCAGCACCGGGCCGCGCCCGACCGGGCGCCAGCCGCGCATGAAGCGCTGCACGCCCCAGATCGCCGCCGGCACCACCGTGACACCCGGCGTGAGCCCCAGGTGCGCGGCGCCCTCGAGGAACTCCCCCATCGGCGCACCCCAGCCGGGCCGCCCCTCGGCGAAGATGACGATCAGGTCCCCCGCCAGGAGCCGCTCGCGCGCGTAGCGCAGCGTGCGGGTGTCGGGGCTGCCCGGCTCCACCGGCAACGCGCCCATCGCGAACAGCAGCCGCGCGAACGGCAGGCGGCGGTAGTGCCGCGCGTCGGCGAGGTACAACGCGCGCCTGGGCGCGCAGGCGACTCCCACGAAGAGCGGGTCGAGGTCACCGACGTGGTTGACGACCACCACGACCCCGCCCTCCCGGGGGATGCGCCGGCGCCCGGCGATCCGGAACCCGGCCAGCCACGGCAGCGTGGGGCGCCCGAGGACAACCGCAAGCAACCATGCCGCCACCAGCAGTCGCGGCCCGGCCGGAGCCCAGTGGACCCGGCTCAGGTCAGGCCTGGAAGCTCTTGCCGCAGCCGCAGGAGGCCGTCGCGTTGGGGTTCCGGATGAGGAACCCGGCGCCCTGGAAGCCCTCCTCGTAGTCGAGCTCGACGCCGAGCAGGTACGGGACGCTGTAGCGGTCCACGATGACCCTGACCCCGCCGCTCTCGACCACCTCGTCGCCCTCCTGGGGCCCCGCGAGCGAGAGGTCGTACTCGAACCCCGAGCAGCCTCCCGGCACCACCTCCACCCGCAGCCCCGCGGCCGGGTCGGCCTCGTCGTCGAGCAGGGAGCGGAGCTTGAGCCGTGCGTCGTCGGTGAGCGTGACCATGCAACCAGTGTAGGCAATGCCTCGGGGGTCCCGCAAGGTGCTTCGCCTGTTAACGATCACCCCCCGCCAGCCTCCAGCCCACCGTCCTCGCGTTGCCGGCGCGGTCCCGCAGCGCCAGCCGCACGGCCGCGCCCGCCCGGACCTCGGACGGCGGCAGGCGAAGGGCGAAGGGCGTCACGAGCGCGCGGCGCGTCACGTCGCGGCCCCCGACACGGAGGCCCACCCGCGACGGGTCGATGCCGGTCCCGCCCGCGTCGTCGCGGTAGCGCACGATCAGCGCGCCGCGCGTCGGCTCTCCGGGCCCCGGCTCGCGCCACAGGACCCGCGGCGCCCGCTGCGGGACCGGCCGGAGCCGGCGCGGCCCGAGCGGGAGGGGGCCGCGCGCGAACGCCAGCGCGGCCTGCGACGTCGCCCAGATGGACGCGCTCCTCGAGTCGCGCTCGTTGCGGACGCCGCCGTTGGCGAGCTGCATGCTGCGGAGCGCGGCGACCGGCCCCCCGGAGCGGCTCCAGGGCGGGCGGCCCGGGTCCTCGCCGATCGTGTGCAGGGCGACCGTCACCCAGGCCGTGGTGAGGGCCTGGGTGCGCTCGCCGACGACGGGGGGGAAGCCCCCGTCGCGGTTCTGGGCCCGCAGCAGGTAGCCGCGCGCGCGGTCCAGCGCTGAGCCCCGGTCCAGGGCCGACGCGCCCTCGGGGCGCGCGCCGGCCGCCCACAGGGCCTGGATCGCGGTCGCGGTCGTGTTGGGTCCCGAGCCGAGCGATTCCGGGCCGAAGGACCAGCCGCCGTCGCGGTTCTGCTGCCGCACCAGCGCCGCGCGCGCCCGGCGCACGGCCCGCGCGCCGCGGTCCAATCCCCCGGCCCGCAGGGCGAGGATGCCCCAGGCGGTGGTGGCGGGGGAATCGCCGATCGAGCCGTCGGCGCGCTGGGCGGCGATCACCGTCCTCACCGCGTTGCGGCCTCCCGCCGAGCGGGGGTCCAGGCCGGATGCCGCGGCGGCGACCGCCGCCAGCTCGATGTCGGGGAGCGTCGGGCGCCGGAGCGGCGCGGCCACCGCCTCGCGCAGGGTCGCGGCGCCGCGGCGCCAGCGGGCCGCGCGCTCGCCTGCGCCGACGACCGCGAGCGCCGCCCACGCGCTGTAGGTCGAGTCGGTGCCGCCGACCTCGGCGAAGCCGCCGGCGGCCGGGTCCTGGCGGGCCGAGAGGTGGTCGAGCGCCTTCGCGAGCGGTCCCGCGAGCGCCGGAGCTGGAGCGGCGAGGACCATGCCGAGCGCGAGGGCGAGCGCCCCGGGGCGTGGAGCCATCCCGCCCTGTGTAACGGGGGCGGGAATCGCAGGAAACTCCCCATTCGGCGAGACGGTGCCCCGCCGATCGGCCGCGAGACTGCCAGAGGTTGCTAGCGTCGGAGCGTGCGTTCGCGCGGATCGCTGCTCGTGGATCGTCAGGGCAACCCCCGGGCGGTGGTCATCCTGGGGCTCGTCGCGTTCGCCCTGGTGATCCTCTCCGTGGGAAGCTTCGCCGCGCTGCTCGCCGCCGGGACCGGCAGCCCGGAGACCCTGGCGATCTGGGTCGTCTCGGCGCTGGTGGTGGTGAAGGTGCCGCTGCTGATCCTGGTCTGGTGGCTGCTCGGCCTCAGGCGCGACCCGGTGGGAGGCGGCGGCTGGTCGACCTCCGAGTGCGAGGAGATCCTGCGCTACCTCGAGGAGCAGGCCCGCGCGAGCGTCGGCCGCCAGGATGCCGGGCCCCGCCTCGCCTACTTCTCGCGCGAGGCCTGGCACGTCGCCGACAAGGCGGCCGACGCCGACAAGCCCGCCGCCGTCGCGGCCGCGCTGAGGATCGACGAGATGGCCGCCGCCGCGCGGACCGGGGGGAAGGGCACGACGGCCGGCGACGGAGGGCCGCGCTGACCGCCGGCGCGGATCGCGGGCGCTCGCCAGCCGGCGGCGCCGCGGCTAGTGTCGCCCCGATGAGCCAGGCCCACGCGACCGGCGTCCCGATCGACGTCGCCGAGCGGGCCGGGCTGCGCGAGCGGCTGACGGCGGCCCTGTTGACCGCGCCGCGCTGGCCCGCCCGGTCGGCCAAATCGATCGCGCTCGCCCTCGCCTGCCTCCTGGTGGGCGCGTCGCCCGCCTTCCTGCCGGGCAGCCAGGGCTTCGAGCCGACCCACGCGGTGCTGCTCGTGATGCTCGCGTTCGTGGGGCTCAGGATGCCCCTCCCGATGGGCCTCGCGACGGCCGTCGCCTCCGAGCTGGTGCTCGCCCTGGAGCGCATCTCGTGGGCCGCCGGCGAGGGCACGAACGAGGACGCGGTCATGGCGATCGTCTGGACCGCCCTTGGGCCGTTCGTGGTGGCCGCCTGCTACGCGCTCGCCGAGGCGCCTCGGCGCCTGCTGAGGGCCACCGCGGACGCCGCGGTGGGCTCGATCCTCCTCGCCCTGGCGGCGAAGGACCACGCCGTCGGCGGGCACTCGGGCGACGTGGCCGATCTGGCGGTCGCGGTCGGGCGGCGGCTCGGGATGCCCGGGCCGGAGCTCGCCGAGCTCCAGGTGGCCGGCGCCCTCCACGACCTCGGCAAGCTGGCGGTGCCGCAGGAGATCCTCGACAAGCCCGGGCCGCTGACGCCCGAGGAGTGGGAGGTCATCCACCGCCACCCCGCCGCGGGCGAGAAGATCGTGCGCGAGATCCCCGTCATCGCCCACATGGCGCCCCTGCTGCGCTCGATGCACGAGCACTGGGACGGCGGCGGCTATCCCGACGGGCTCCGCGGCGAGCAGATCCCGCTGGCGGCGCGGATCGTGATGGCCTGCGACGCCTACGAGGCGATCACGAGCGACCGCCCGTACGACCCCAGGCGGTCGCCCGAGGCGGCCGCCGAGGAGCTGCGCGAGGGCGCGGGCACGCAGTTCGACCCGCGCGTCGTCGCCGCCTTCCTGCAGGTCCTGCGGGAGCGCGGCATGCCGGTCGGCTCACCGGGGGCCGCCGCGATGGCCCATCGGCCGCGACCGGCGCCCTAGTCCGAGGAGGAGCGGGGGAGCTCGCGCCCGCAGGCGGGGCAGCGCCAGACGTCGACGGTCTTGTCCTCCGGGACCGCTTTCCCGCCCTGGAGCCCGTGGCTGCGCATCACCCGCGTGGTCGGGCGCATCGTGATGCCGTCCTTCGGGCAGGGCGGCGGCGTCTCGTCGGCCACGGGCCGACCCTAGCATCGTGCCCCCCGGCGCTGGCCCGGGTCGCGGCGACGGGGTAGCGTCCGGTCTGCGACACCCGGACCGCACCGCGACGCGAGGAGGCGATCGTGAGCACCGACGACCTGGACGAGCTGGGCCCCATCGACGTCGTGGTGATCGGCTACCCGGCCGACGCCCCCATGACCGGCGAAGCCGTGCCGATCCTGGTGGACCTCGTGGACCGCGGGATCGTCCGCGTCCTCGACGTCCTCTTCGTCACCAAGGGCGAGGACGGCGCGTTCGCCGGCTTCACCGTGGACGGCATCGACAAGGACCGCATCGGCGACTTCACGATCTTCGAGGGCGCCAGCAGCGGGCTGCTCGGCGACGAGGACGCCGAGTCCGCCGCGGCAGCGATGGAGCCGGGCGAGTCGGCCGTGGTCCTCGTCTACGAGAACCGATGGGCCGCCCCGTTCGCGGCCGCGGTGCGGCGCAACGGCGGCCAGCTGATCGCGTCGCAGCGGATCCCCGTCCAGGACGTCGTCGAGGCGCTCGAGGCGCTCGAGGACTGACCCCACCCCGACCGAAGGAGCAGAAGATGCCAGGACTCGTCAGGGCGATGGCCCGCACCGCGGTGGTCGCGGGGACCGCCACCGCCGTCTCGAACCGGGTGAGCCGGCGCCAGGCCGGGCGCTGGGAGCAGCAGGCCCAGGAGCAGGACGCCCAGCTCGCCGACCAGCAGCAGCAGGCCGCCTACCAGCAGCCCCCGCCGGCCGCCGCCGGGGAGCCGGACTACATGGCCGAGCTGGAGCAGCTCGCCAAGCTGCGCGACCAGGGCGTCATCAGCGACGAGGAGTTCGAGGCCAAGAAGAAGCAGCTGCTGGGGATCTGAGCGGCTGCTCGGACATGAGGGCGCCGGGAAGCGCGCCCGTCGTCTGCGCGCTGCTGCTCCTGGCCGCCCTCGGCGCCAGGGGGGGCATCTTCGTCACCGACGTGTTCTGACCCTGCACGCCGAGGCCGAGGGGTCAGTCGATCTCGATCGCCTCGAGCGGGAAGGGGCTCCTGGCGGCGGGAGGCGGAACCGCGGCGGGGGCCGCCGGCGACGCGGCGCGGGACGCCGGGGTCGCCCAGGCCTCTGGGACCGGTGGTCCGACGATGCGCGCGGACGGGGCGAAGAACGCGGGCAGTGGCCGTCCGTGACCGCCGTGACGCGCGTCCGGCACATCGCGCCGGATCTCCGGATCGCTGCTCAAGACCCACCTCCTGGCTCGTCGTCCGGTGCGGAGGCCGGCGCCTGAGGGCGCCCTCCGCATGGCCAGCCGGTTCGGGCGAAGGTAGCGCCGGCCCCGGCGCGCCGTGTTGCGGGCGGGTGAAGCCGGGGGACGCGATCAGGTGCGGATCAGGTCCACGGGTCAGGCGGAGGGGAGCGCGCCGGCCTGCTGCCATGCGTCCCGCACGCGGTCCGCCGCGGCCTGGCCCTCCTCCTGGGCCTCCTGGTTGACGTTCCTCGCCTTGTCCTCGGGCAGGTGGCTCGCGAGGACCCTGGCCTGCGCCTTCGCGGCGCTCGCCTCGACCTGGGAGTTGTAGGCCATCGCGTTGGCCTGAGTCGCCGCGGCCTTCGCCTCCTCCTTGCCCTGCGCGCCGGCCTTGGTCCCGACGTTGATGCCGAAGTACGCGCCGACGATCGTGCCGACGACGCCGAACGCCCCGGTCGCGATGGTGCCGACCTCGCCGCTGACCTCGCCCTCGACGGCGAGGGCGATGATCGCCGCGATCGCGATCACGATCACCGCGAGCAGGCCGAGGAGGACTCCCTCGAGCGCGCGTCTCGGATCGAGCCAGTCCTTGCCGTCCTCACCGGGGCCCGTCGGCGGCTGGTCGGGCGGTGTGGTGCTCATGAGGCCTCCTGGAGTCGCGACCGGGCGCTCCGGAGCACGCGCTCGCGGTGCGCTTCCCGGCGATCCAACCACGGCGGGCCCGCGCTGCGCTCATCGGGGATCCAGGCCTCGAGGCGCTGGTCCGCGGTCGAGACCTCAGTCGGGAGCCCATGACCGTCGAGGCGCGGCACAAGGGCGGCGTCGACGTGCCCGACCCGGGTCGGCGTGAGGGCGAGGAAGGGTCCGGCGCTAAAACCGACAGAGCGGGTGCCGATAGAGCAGACTGAGGGACCGTGGATCGGCAATCCGGCCCTGCGCCAGCCCTCTCGGCCAGCCGATCGGCCGGGAGGCCGCCGGCGTCTCAGTGCGCCGTCCGCCGCGCGGCCCCGGGCAGGGCGGTGAGTGGCTTACAACGGGTTCCTGCGATGCATCTGGCCGCAGTCGGCGAAGCCGGAGTTGTCGACCTGCTGCTGGTGGGCGGCGCCCGACACAACCGAGCCGAAGCCCGGCCCAGCGCCTTGGCTGACGTTGAAGCCGGCGCAATTGTGGTCGTTTTGGGTCGGTACGGCGGCGGCGGCCCCGCCGGCCGCCGCTCCCAGAGCCGCGATCGTCAGGATGGCGACTGCTGCTCGTCTCATGGTCGCTCCTTGTCGTGAGCTTCGGTCGTGCCTGACCCAGGGGTCGGCAGGGAGTCCAGAGCTCGGTTCACGAGCTCGCGCTGCTCCGCGGTGAGCCTGCCCAGCCGCCGCCATGCTTCAGCGGCATCGACGTCGGGCAGGTCGCGCGCTAGGCCGTACGAGCTCGCGAAAGCCTCGTCTTCGGACCAGCGGTCGACGGGCGGTGTGGTCACGCCCGAGCCGAACCCGGAAGGATGTGGGGACGCACCTCCGAGTAATGGAACGCCCACCGGAGCCTGCTCGGTGGTGCGGCGAAGTCCTATTGCGCGGACGACGTGAAGAGCGCGCGGAGGTAGGCGCTCCAGTCGCCCTTGTCGCTGAGGTCCTGCCGCACCGCGCCGAAGTAGTCCTCCTTGTTCTTCGTCGCGCCGTGCGGGCGGTTGTCGTGGCTCTGGTAGATCAGGTACATGCTGATCCGGCTTCCGAAGCGGGTCTGCACATCGCGGAGCTTCGACGACAGGATCTCGGCCGCCTTCGCGTAGGTCAGGTTGGACGGATAGCCGTAGTTGTTCTTGAGCTTGCGCCCGTCGTCCGTCGCGATGCCATCCTCCGTCACGGCGATCGGCACCGTGCTCGGCGCGCCCTTGGCGGCCGTCTGCGTGATCATGCGGCCGACCCTGTCGGGCCCGCCGGGACCGAAGATGTGGATGACCCAGCCGGCGACGTAGCGGTGCAGCTCGGGGACCGCCGAGTACATCCCGTCGAGCCACTGCGTGCTCCCCGTGCCGCCATCGTCCGCCTGGCACAGCAGCCCGACCGCCGGGTTCGCGGCCTTGATGGCGTCGTAGGCCATCTTGAACGAGCGCGCGTAGTCCGCCCCGCCGGCCGGGCCGGGCTTCGGCGCGTAGGTGTAGCTGTTCTCGTTCCCCCACTCGAAGACGGCCGGCGCCAGCGCGCCGTCGGGGCGCGATGCCCAGAAGGTGCCGCCCGGGCCGAAGCGCGCGGCCCAGGCGCCCGCGGTCGTCGCCGTCGGCGCCGCGTCGAAGCCGAACATGGGCTGGAGGCGCATCCCGGCGGCGGCCGCCTGGGCGAAGAG
>DATAGF010000080.1:0-11983 GCA_036257075.1 Miltoncostaeaceae bacterium | reverse complement strand
GGATGGTGACCAGCCCGAACGAGACGAAGCCGTTCCAGATCGCGCGCATGCCCGGTGGTTCCCCCTTCGACTCCGCGGTTATCCGGCCGACGACGTCGCGGACGGCGGGCCGCCGTTGCCGCCGGCCGCCGGGGCGCGCAGGTTGCCCACCCCGGCCATCATGTCGAGGAGCTCGACCGGGAACGGCAGGATGAGCGTCGTGGTCCGCTCGCTGGACCCGATCTCGTTCATGGTCTGCAGGTAGCGCAGCTGGAGGGCGGCCGGCTGCGTGCTGATGACGGCCGCCGCCTGCGACAGCTTCTCGGAGGCCTGGTACTCACCGTCGGCCGCGATGATCTTCGCGCGCCGCTCCCGCTCGGCCTCGGCCTGACGGGCGATCGCCCGCTGCATGTTCGTCGGCAGCTCGACGTCCTTCACCTCGACGACCGAGACCTTCACGCCCCAGGGGTGGGTCTGCTCGTCGATGATCGTCTGGAGGCGCTCGTTGATCTGGTCGCGCTCGGACAGGAGCTGGTCGAGGTCGACCTGGCCCAGGACGCTCCGCAGGGTCGTCTGGGCGATCTGCGAGGTCGCGATGAGGTAGTTCTCGACCTGGACGATGGCCTTCGAGGCGTCGACGACCCGGAAGTAGGCGACCGCGTTCACCTTCACGGTCACGTTGTCCCGGGTGATGACTTCCTGCGGCGGCACGTTGAGGGTGACGGTCCGCAGGTCGACCTTCACGGCCTTGTCGACGAAGGGGATCAGGATGAACAGCCCCGGCCCCTTGATGCCGATCAGGCGCCCGAGCCGGAAGACGACTCCCCGCTCGTACTCCCGGGCGACCTTCACGGACGAGAACAGGAAGATCAGCCCGATGACGAGCAGGATGATCACGACGATGGCGGCGACCATGTGGCTCACCCCTCTCTGGGTTCGACGGTCAAGCTGAGGTCGTCCTTGTGCACTGTAACGACGCGGACCTCCCCCCCCGCCGGGATCTCGACGCCCCCGGCGGCGCGGGCGAACCAAATTTCGCCGTTCACGAGCACGGAACCTCCTCCCGCCCCGATTGTGCCGCGTGCGCGCCCGACCTCGCCCACGAGCTCGGCGCCGCCCGTGACGGAGGGGCGGCGGCGGACGCGGAGGACCAGGTGGGCGGCCACCGCGAACGCGCCCCCGACCACGGCCGCCGTGGCCACCACGACGCCGGTCGAGGGCTCCAGCGCGGGGTCGCTCGAGTCGAAGAGGAAGGCGCCGCCGACCGCGAGCGCGACGATGCCGCCCAGGGCGAGGACCCCGAAGCCGGCGACCTGCGTCTCGGCGATGAACAGGGCGACGGCGAGCACCACCAGTACGATCCCCGTCCACTGGAAGGGCAGCACGGTGAGCCCGGCCAGGGCGAGCAGCAGGCTGATGACGCCGACGACGGCCGGGACGATGCCCCCCGGGTGGAGGATCTCGAAGCCGACGCCCGCGAGCCCGACGAGCAGCAGGAGGAAGACCAGGTTCGGGTCGGTCAGCACCCGCAGCACCGCCAGGTACCAGGGGAGGGCGTCGGTCTCGAGGGGGGCGCCGGCCGTCTCGATCGGGCCGTCCCGGCCCGGGCGGCCGTCCAGCCAGGCGACGAAGGCCTCCACGCTGGGCTGGATCGTCTCGGCCACGCCGCGGTCCACCGCCTGCTCGGCCGTCAGGTTGAGGGCGCCGGTGACCATCGCCCGGTACGACCCCGCGTCGCGCCCGTGCTCCTCGGCGAGCGCGCCGATGAACGCCGCCGCGTCGTTGCGCACCTTGGCGTCGAGGTCCTCACCCCCGCTGCCGATCGGCGTCGCGGAGCCGATGTTGGTGGCCGGGGCCATGCCGAGCTGGTCCGACGCGGCGGCGATGAAGGCCCCCGCCGACCCAGCGCGGGCGCCGGAGGGGCCGACCCAGACGGTCACGGGGACGGTCGAGGCCTCCATGTCCTCCACGATGTCGCGCATCGACGACACGAGGCCGCCGGGGGTGTCCAGCTGGATGACGACCACGGGCGCCCCAGCGTCCTCGGCGGCACCGAGGCGGCGGTCCACGAACACGGCCGCCGCCTGGTCGATGGACCCGTCCAGATCGATCACCCGCACCGCGGCCGGCTCGGACCCCTGCGCCGCGGCCGGCGCGGCCGGGAGCGCGACCGCCCCGAGGACGATCGCGAGGCCGCACAGCAGGACGCGCAGGGTGGGTGTCACCGCCCCCCCGACGATAGCGGACCGTCCCGGCCCGGCCCGGCGCGATGGGCTACGATCCGCCCGGTCGTGCCCGATCAGCTCCCGGATCCGAGGGATCTCCTCCCCCACCGGCCGCCCTTCCTCTTCGTCGATGAGGTCCTCGCGCTCGCGCCCGGCGAGCACGCCAGGACGCGCTGGCACGTCGACCCCGAGGCGGCGTTCTTCGCCGGGCACTTCCCCGGCAACCCGATCCTCCCGGGGGTGATCATCGTCGAGGCCCTGGCCCAGGCAGGGGCGCTGGCGGCCCTCGCCGAGCCGGGCTCGGCCGGCAAGCTGGCCCTCTTCGCCGGCATCGAGCGGGCGCGCTTCCGGCGCGTCGTGCGCCCGGGCGAGGACCTCGTGCTCGAGGCGCGTCTCACCCGCCGCCGCGGCCCGCTGGGCGAGGGGGAGGCCACGGCCACGGTGGGCGACGAGGTCGCATGCGAGACGACCCTGAAGTTCGCGCTCGTCGACGCGGCGGCCGCGGGGGCGCCGGCGTGATCTCGGCACGCAACGGCCACGCGGGCCGCGCCAGGCTGGCCGCGCTCGGCTGCTACGCCCCTGAGCGGGTGGTGACCAACGAGGAGATCGCCGGGCGGGTGGACACCAGCGACGAGTGGATCGTGAGCCGGACCGGCATCCGCGAGCGCCGCTACGCCGCGCCGGATCAGGCCGCGAGCGACCTGGCCCTGCTCGCGGCCGAGCGGGTCCTCGAGGCGGCCGCGATCGAGGGCGCCGATCTCGACATGGTCATCGTGCCGACGGCGACGCCCGACCACCTCTTCCCCTCGACCGCGGCGCTCGTGGCCGACCGCATCGGGGCCCGCAACGCCGCCGCCTACGACCTCTCGGCCGCCTGCTCGGGCTTCGTGTACGGCCTGGCCCAGGCCACCGGCGTGGTCGAGTCGGGGATTTGCCGCACGGTGCTCGTGGTGGGCACGGAGGTGCTCTCCAGGGTCACCGACCACGACGACCGGTCCACCTGCATCCTCTTCGCCGACGGGGCGGGCGGGGCGCTCATCACGTGCGGCGACCCCGACACGACGACCGGCTTCCTGGCATTCGACCTCGGCGCCGACGGCTCGGGCGGCGACCAGCTCGTGATCCCGGCGGGCGGGAGCCGGCTGCCGGTGACGAGCGCGCCGGCGCCCGGCGACGGCTGCATCAAGATGGACGGGCCGGAGGTCTTCCGCTTCGCCACGCGGGTGCTGGTGGAGTCGGCCGAGCGCCTGCTCGAGGCCCTCGAGATGTCGATCGACGAGATCGACCTCGTGGTGGTCCACCAGGCCAACAGCCGGATCATCGAGCACGCGGCGGCCCGGCTGGGGATCCGGCCCGAGCGCATGTTCAACAACCTGGACCGCTACGGGAACACCTCGGCGGCCTCGATCCCGCTGGCGCTGGCCGAGGCGCGCGACGAGGGCAGGCTGCGCCCGGGCGACATGCTGCTGCTGGCCGGCTTCGGCGGCGGGCTGACCTGGGGCTCGACCATCTGCCGCTACGAGCCCCTGGTCACGGCGTGATCGTCGCCATGTTCCCCGGCCAGGGGGCCCAGGCGGTCGGGATGGGCAGGGCCCTGAGCGAGCGCTTCGAGGCCGCGCGGCTCGCCTTCGAGGAGGCCGACGACGCGCTCGGCTACGCCCTCTCGCGGGTCTGCTTCGAGGGCCCCGCCGAGCGCCTCACCCAGACCGACGTCTGCCAGCCGGCGCTCGTCGCCACCTCGATCGCCGCCTGGCGGGTCGCGAGCGACACCGGACTGCGCCCGGACCTGGTCATGGGCCACTCCCTCGGCGAGTACTCGGCGCTCGTGGCCGCTGGGTCCATGGGGTACGCCGAGGCGCTGGGGCTCGTCGCCGAGCGCGGCGCCGCCATGCGGGCCGCCGGCCGGGCCGCGCCGGGGGCGATGGCCGCGCTGCTCGGCCTCGCCGACGACGAGGCGCGCGCGCTGGCCGACGAGGCCGGGGAGGTATGGCCGGCGAACTTCAACTGCCCGGGCCAGGTGGTCGTCTCGGGGACGGTCGACGGCATCGAGCGGCTCGTGGCGATCGCCGCCGGCCGCGGCGCCCGGGCGACCCGGCTGCAGCTCGACGGCGCCTTCCACTCCCCGCTGATGGCGCCCGCCGCCGAGCGCCTGCGCCCGGCGCTCGAGGCATGGGACCCCGCGCCGCCGAACCCGGCCTTCCTGTCGACGACGACCTGCGAGCGCGAGCCGCCGGAGCGCATGCGCGAGGTGCTGCTGGCCCAGCTCACCGCCCCGGTCCGGTTCGGCGACGCCGTCGCGAGCGCCCTCGACGCCGGCGCCGAGCGGTTCGTCGAGGTGGGCCACGGGCGGGTGCTCTCCGGCCTGGTGAGGCGCGTGCGCCGCGACGCAGCCGTCGCCCAGGTCGGCGAGCCGGACGATGTGGAGGCGCTGGCCGCCTGATGCCCGTCGCGCTCGTCACCGGCGCAAGCCGCGGGATCGGCGCCGCCTGCGCGCGCGCCCTGGCCGCCGACGGCTTCGACGTGGGCGTCGGCTACGCGTCGGGCGCCGAGGGCGCCGCGGCCACGGTGGCCGCCGTCGAGGCCGCCGGGCGCCGCGCCGTCGCGCACGCCGCCGACGTGTCGGACGAGGCCCAGGCCGCCGGCCTGGTGGAGGCCGTCGAGGAGGCGCTCGGCCCCCTCGACGCCCTCGTCCTCAACGCCGGCATCACCCGCGACGGGCTGGCGGTGCGGATGAGCGCCGACGACTGGGGCGCGGTGCTGGACACCAACCTCTCCGGCGCCTTCTACACGGCCCGCCCGGCGCTGCGCGGGATGCTGCGCCGGCGCTCGGGGAGCATCGTGGCGGTCTCATCGGTCGTCGGGCTGATCGGCAACGCCGGCCAGGCCAACTACGCGGCCGCGAAGGCGGGCCTGATCGGCCTCACCAGAGCGCTCGCGCGCGAGGCGGGCGGCCGCGGGGTGCGCGTCAACGCGGTCGCCCCCGGCTACATCGCAACCGACCTGACCGACGTCCTCACCGATGAGCAGCGCGACGCGATCCTGGCGAGCACGCCCCTGGGGCGGCTCGGCGAGCCCGACGACGTGGCGGGCGCCGTCGCGTTCCTCTGCTCGCCCGAGGCGGCCTTCGTCACCGGCGCGGTGCTGTCGGTCGACGGCGGGCTGGCGATGGCGTGAGCGCGATCGTGGACGGCAACGGCCGCCGGCGGGTCGTCGTGACGGGCCTCGGGCTGGTCACCTCGCTCGGCATCGGGCGCGAGGAGAACTGGGCCGCCGCGATCGCCGGGCGCAGCGGCGCGGCGCCGATCACCCGGTTCGAGCCCGTGGACACGGCCACCGCGATCGCCTGCGAGGTGAAGGGCTTCGAGCCCACCGACTTCATCGAGCACCGCGCCGCGCGGCGGATGTCCCTCCCCGCCCAGTTCGCCGTGGCCGCCGGCCGGCTCGCCCTGGAGGACGCCGCGCTGGCGGTGGCGAAGGAGATGCGGCCGCGGGTCGGCGTCGCCGTCGGATGCGGCATCGGGGGGCTCGACGCCTTCGTGGAACAGACGCTGGTGGTGGACCGCCGCGGCCCCGACCGGGTCTCGCCGTACTTCGTCCCGCTCGTCATCCCCAACATGGCCGCGGCCCACGTGTCGATGGAGCTCGGCTTGCAGGGCCCCGTCACCTGCCCCTCGACCGCCTGTGCCTCGGGCAACCACGCGCTCGGGGAGGCGACCGAGCACATCCGCAGCGGCCGCGCCGACGCGATGCTGGCCGGCGGGGCCGAGGCCATCGTGACGAGGACCGGCATCGCCGCCTTCAACGCGATGCGGGCGCTGTCGACGCGCAACGACGCCCCGGAGGCCGCCAGCCGGCCCTTCGACCGGGGACGCGACGGGTTCGTGATGGGCGAGGCCGGGGCCGTGCTGGTGCTCGAGAGCCTGGAGCACGCGCTGGGCCGGGGCGCGGAGCCGATCTGCGAGGTCCTCGGGTACGGGCTCACCGGCGACGCGCACCACGTGACCGAGCCGGACCCCACGGGCGAGTCGCCGGCGGCGGCGGTGACCATGGCCCTGGCCGACGCGGGGGTCGAGCCGGCGGCGGTGGACTACGTCAACGCCCACGCCACCTCGACTCCGGTCGGCGACACCAGCGAGGTGCGGGCGCTGCGGCGGGCCCTGGGGGACGAGGCGGCGGCGCGCACGATGGTGTCCTCCACCAAGTCGATGCACGGCCACTGCCTGGGCGCCGCCGGCGGCGTGGAGGCGGCCCTGACGGCCCTGACGATCCGCGAGGGCATGGTGCCGCCCACGATCAACCTGGACGACCTCGATCCCGCCTGCGAGGGGGTCGACCACGTTGCCAACGCCGCCCGCGAGGCCGAGGTGCGGGTGGCGGTCTCGAGCGCCTTCGGCTTCGGCGGGCACAACGCCATCCTGGTGATGGGCCGCCCGCCGGATGGTTGACGAGCCGCCCGGGGGAGCGGTGACGGCTTCGCGCGGCCGCCTGCCGGGGTGGCGGGCGGCGTACAACCGCGCCAGCACGCGCCTCTACGGGCCGATGCGCGGCCTGGAGGGGTTCAGCTGGATCGACGGCGAGCGCGTCGCGATCGGGAGCATCCCGGTCGGCGACGCCGTGGAGCGCCTCCCCGAGCTCGGCGTGACGCACGTGGTCAACTGCCGCGCGCCGTTCCAGACGCGGATCTCGCAGGACCTCTGGGCCGAGCGTGAGGTCTTCGGCGAGGACCGCGTCATGTCCGCGCCGATGTGGGACAACGGGCGCCGCCAGCCGCCCCGCCTCTGGGCCCCGGCGGCCCGCTTCGCGGCGCAGGCCCTCGACGAGGACCCCGACGCCGGGGTCCTGATCCACTGCCAGCAGGGGCGCCGGCGGTCCGCGATGGTGGCCTACGCCGTGCTCCGGCTTCGCGGCCACGATCCGGCCGAGGCGGCCCGCCTGGTGCTGGAGTCGCGCGCGCCCGCGCGGCTGGTGCCGGCCTACCGGGCGAGCGTCGAGGACTGGCTCGCCTCGCTGGAACGGCCCCTATAATCCGCCGGTGGCGGTTCGGAGACAGCGGTGACCAAGCGCCAGATCACGGTCTCGGTCGACAGGCTGCGGCGAAAGCGGGGATCCGAGGACGGACCGCCGCGGAGGCTGCCCGCCGACGAGCGCTCCTGCCCCCGCTGCCAGAGCCACTACCGGGCCGAGGAGATGCGCCGGAACATGCGCGTCTGCGCCACCTGCGGCCACCACTTCGCGGTCTCGGCCCGCGAGCGGGTCGACCAGCTCGCGGAGGGCGGGCCCTGGGTCGAGCTCTGGCCCGAGCTGCGGGCGAGCGACCCGCTGCAGTTCGTCGACCTCCAGCCCTACCCCGACCGCGTCGAGAAGGCCGAGACCGGCGGCAGCGCCGAGGCGATCGTCTGCGCCGAGCTGGAGGTCCGCGGCCACGGCTGCATCGCCGCCGTCATGGACTTCTCGTTCCTCGGCGGCAGCATGGGGGCAGTGGTGGGCGAGAAGCTCGTCCGCGCCTGCGACCGCTGCGTGGAGAAGGGGCTGCCGCTGGTGATCGTGACCGCCTCGGGCGGTGCGCGGATGCAGGAGGGCGTGCTGGCGCTGATGCAGATGGCCAAGACGGTCGTGGCCTTCGAGGCGATGCACGACGCCGAGCTGCCCACCGTCGTCGTACTCGCCCACCCGACGACCGGCGGCGTCTGGGCCTCGTTCGCCTCGCTGGGCGACGTCACCTACGCCGAGCCGGGCGCGCTGATCGCCTTCTCGGGGCCGCGGGTCATCGAGCAGACCACCCGCGAGACGCTCCCGGACGACTTCGGCCGCGCCGAGACCCACCTCGAGAAGGGCCAGATCGACTCGGTGGTGGACCGGCGCGACCTGACCGGGCGGATCGCCAAGGTCCTCGCCATCCTGGACCGCCCGACCGGCCTCGACCCGCCGCCGGCGGTGACCTGGGCGACGACCCGCGCCGAGCGGGCGGCCGAGGTCGCCAAGACCCTGCCGGACCTCTCGCGGCGGCTCGTGGCGCGGGCCAAGGCGCGCCCCTCGGGCGGCGAGGACGGGGCATGAGCGTGGCCGCACGCCGCGGGGGCCGCTTCGTGCGCCGCCTCGCCCACCGCCTCACCGGCCAGCCGGAGACCAGCGCGGCGATCTGGGAGACGATCCAGCTCGCCCGCCACCAGGACCGGCCCTACCCATTGGACTACGTCGCCCGCCTCTGGCCGGAGTTCGAGGAGCTGCACGGCGACCGCCTCTACGGCGACGACCCCGCGATCGTGGCCGGCATCGGGCGCGGCGTCGGCGGCCCGGTCGCGGTGATCGGGCACCAGAAGGGGCGCGACACGGCGGAGCGCACCTACCGCAACTTCGGCATGCCGGGCCCCGAGGGCTACCGCAAGGCGATGCGGGTGATGGCCCTCGCCGAGAAGCTCGACCTGCCGGTCATCACGCTGATCGACACCCCGGGCGCCTTCCCGGGCAGCGGCGCGGAGGAGCGCGGCCAGGGCGGGGCGATCGCGCGCAGCATGCAGACCATGCTGCGCCTGCGGGTGCCCGAGATCGCGGTGGTGATCGGGGAGGGCTCGTCCGGCGGCGCGCTCGCCCTCGGCGTCGCCGACCGCGTGATCATGCTCGAGAACTCCACCTACTCGGTCATCTCGCCCGAGGGCGGGGCCGCGATCCTGTGGCGCGACGCCGCCAAGGCCAGGGAGGCCGCCGCCGCCTTCCAGCCCACCGCGGCGAACTGCTACCGCTGGGGGATCGCCGACGCGGTGGTGCCCGAGCCGCCGGGCGGCGCCCACCGCGACCACGATGAGGCGGCGCGCCTGCTCGGCGGCTACCTCACCCGGGCCCTGCGCGACCTGCGCGCCCAGTCGCCGGGCGAGCGGCGGCGGCTCCGCCGCGACCGCTATCGCCGCCTCGGGGCCTACCGCGAGTTCCCGGCCGGCGACCCGGCCGCGATCGCGTCCGGCCGGCTCGACGCCACGACGAACGGGGCGCCGACGGGCCCCGGCTAGCTCCGGGCGACCTCCTCCAGGGAGGCCTCCTTCAGGGCGGCCACCAGCTCGCGCTGGAAGTCCGGGATGTCGGCGACCACCCGGCCCCAGACGATCTGCCCGTCGCGGAACGCCGGCTCGTCGACCCACTCGGCGCCCGCCAGGACGAGGTCGTCCTTGATCCCGAGCGAGCCGGTGGCGCGTTCGCCGACGATGCCGGCCGAGATCGCCACGCTGCCGCCGTGGCAGATGATGCCGATCGGCAGGCCGCGGCCGTGGACGGTGCGGACGAGGTCCAGGATGGCCGGGTCGCGGCGCATCTTGTCCGGCGCGTGGCCGCCGGGGATGACGAGGCCGTCGAGGCCGTCGGCGTCGAAGCTGTCCGCGGTCACGTCCGCCTTGACCGACAGACCGTTCTTCCCCTTGTGCGAGTCGGTGTCGGATCCCACCGTCACGACCGTCGCGCCCTCCTCGCGCAGCCGCATCACGGTGACCCAGTACTCGAGGTCCTCGACGCCCTCGGCGACGAGGACGGCGTAGGTGCGTCCGGTGAGGCTCATGACCACAGCCTAGCCCGCGCGCGGGTCGATCGCCCGCAGCACCGGACCGCGCGACACTCGCAGCTCCAGGTGGCGCCCGAGCGGCTCGCCGTCGGCCTGGACGGGCGCGGGCGCGTCGCTCTCGATCACCAGCTCGCGCAGGATCGGACCGCCGGCCAGGGTGGGCGAGCCGACGGGCAGGTCGCGGCCGCGGACGGCCCGCAGCCCCAGGCGGGCGAGCTCGGCCGGGTGCATGCGTGTGAGCCCCACCCAGGCCATGCGTCCGTCGAAGCCCGCGCCCGGGACGAGCTCGAGCGGCCGCCGGCCGAGGTAGGTGTAGGGGGTCCCGCACGCCGTGAGCACCGCGCGCGCCAGCACCACCTCGCCTCCGTCGACGACCGCCCGCAGGTGGGGGGCGCGCCCCGAGCGGACGGCCGCGATCCCCGCGCCCAGCACGAAGCCGGCCTGGCGCAGGCGCCGCTTCGTCCGGGGACGGGCCTCGATCCACTCCACGGTCGCGGCGTCGAGGCCCACGCCGGCGTTGACCGCGAAGACGCGCTCGCCGCCCTCGGGGCCGCCGATGCGCAGGAGGCCCAGGCCGGCGTCGCGCAGCCGCCGCTCCCTGAGACCGGCGGCCAGGAGCGGGAGCGCGGCCCGCGTCGAGTTCGGCCAGCCGAGGCCGCGCGAGAAGACGTTGGCGTTCCCCGCGGGAAGCGGCGCCATCGCGACCGGGCCGCCCGCAAGGGCGCCGGCGACCTCGCCCGCGACGCCGTCGCCGCCCAGCGAGACCACGACCGCCGCCCCCTCGTCGGCCGCCTCGCGGGCGAGGCGCGCCGCGTCCCCCGGGCCGGAGGTCACCAGGGACCACTCCAGGCCGAGCGGCGAGAGGGCGCGGGCGACCTCCGCCCGCACCGTCCGGCTCGCCCGCGTCGCGGCGGGGTTGACCACCAGGGCGACCGGAGCCAGGCGACTCATACGCCCCTCTCCCGGCTCCGCCTGGCGGCGGGGCGCGCCGTCCGAGGGGCTGACGTCACAGCCCCGCCAGGGTCAGCTCCAGCCGCGCCAGGAAGGCTGCGGCCAGGAGGTTGACGGTGCCGTCCGCGTCGGCCATCGCCATGTGCCGCGCCCCCTGCACGAGGACGAGCTGCGCCATGGGGAGCTCGCGCGCGAGCTCCTCGGACAGCCAGGGCGGCGTGAGCCGGTCGTCCCCGCCCGCGATCACCAGGGCCGGGGCGCGGACCCCCGCCAGGCGGCCGCGGAGGTCGGCGGCCGCGCACGCCGCGTAGTCGGCCGCGAGGACCGCGTCGTCGCACTCCGCCAGCGCGGCGGCCACCTCGCGCCCGATCGGCAGCTCGGGGTCGGCGACGAACGCCTCCATCAGCCGCCGGCGCTCGCCGGCCGGGTCGCCCAGCACGCGCTCCATGACGGCGCCGGGCACCGGCAGACGGGCGCCGGACGCGACCAGCACGAGGCCGTCGACCAGCTCCGGGCGGCTGCGGGCGATCTCGAGCGCGATCGCGCCGCCGAGCGAGTGGCCGATGAGCGCCCGCGGCCCGTCGAGCGACTCGATGGCCGGCGCAAGCGCGCCGGCGAGGGCCTCGAGGCGGTCGAGCGCCGCGCCGTTGGGGTGCCCGGGCAGGTCGACCGCCACGGCGCCCCCAAGCCGAGCCGTCTGCAGCCCCCAGACGCGGTGGTCGCCGCCGGAGCCGTGGATCAGGATGGGCCGGGGGGCGGTTATCGCGCCGCCTCGAGCGCCATCCGCACGGCGGCCTCGGGGCTGGCCGCGGTGGGGCAGGCCGACGCGCCGGGCGGCGCCCCCGGCTCGGCGATGCTCCACGACCCCAGCAGCACCACGGGGCGGCCGAGCTTGCGCGCGAGCCCGATCTCCGCCAGCGTGCCCCAGCCGCCGCCGACCGCGATGACCGCGTCGGCGGACGCCACGACTGCCAGGTCGCGCGCCTCGCCCACGCCGCTGCACACCACCGTGTCGGCCTCGCGCGCGGCGCGCCGGTCGGTTCCGGGCAGGATGGCGGTCACGCGGCCGCCGGCGGCGCGGGCGCCGCTCCCGGCCGCCGCCATCACCCCGCCGAGGCCGCCGGTGACCACCGTGGCGCCCGCCTGCGCCAGCAGCCGCCCCACGGAGCGGGCGGCGTCGGCCGCCGGGCCCCCGTCGGGCGCGCCCTGGCCGATCACGGCGATCGCGCGGGACATCGGCCGATCCTACCGGGGGCCCGGAGGGGCGCTCTGGTACCCTCCG
>DATAGF010000075.1:0-4691 GCA_036257075.1 Miltoncostaeaceae bacterium | reverse complement strand
ACCAGGTCGCCCGGCGCGAGGGCCTCCACCCGCGACCGCGCCCGCGGCCGCTCGAAGGCCATGTGATCCGCCGTGCGCCTGCTGAGGGCGGACCCGCGCCCGGCCTGGGCGAACGCCCACCAGGCCAGCCCCGAGCAGTCGAAGCCCCCGTGAGCCTGGAGCCCGACCGGCGAGCCGGGCGTGGGCCAGTCGCCGCCCCAGACGTAGGGCTGGCCCACCTGGCTGAGGGCGGTCGTCACGACCGCCAGCCTCGGGGCGCTCATGGCGGGCAGGCGGATGTCGCGGAAGAGCGCCGCGCGGGCCCGGTCCTCGGGCGTGAGCGCCAGTGCCCGGTCGACCATCCTGGCCAGGTCGGCCAGGCGCACCGGCTCGCCCATCGCGCGCTCGAGGTCGTCGCGGCGGCGGTTGTGCACCAGCCCGAGCTCGCGCACCAGCACCTCCGACCCGAAGTTGGGTGGGAGCGGCAGGCGCCGGCCGTCGTCGGTCGCCAGGGCCTGCAGGGCGAGCCGCTCCGGCTCGAGCCCGAGCGCGGCCACGAACCGGCGGTTCACGACCCAGGCGGACGCAGGGGCGGACGGGTTGGGATCGGCGGCGGGCTGGCCGGTGAGGATCGCCACGGCGCGATCGAGGTCCGCCCGCAACGCGTCGCGGCCCAGGTCGGCGCCGGCGAGCTCGGGCCACAGCCCCGCCGCGACGAGCCGGTCGGCGGCCGGCCGGGCCCAGCGCTCCGGATCGGGTGGAGGCCGGACGGGGCGCCCGGGAGCCAGCGCGGCGGCGGCGATGACGGCCCCCGCCATCAGCGCGAGGGCGACGGCGACGGGCGCCAGGAGGCGAAGGGCGGCGCCTCTGTGGGACCATCCCGGCGTGACCGATCCCGCGCCGACCCGGGGGGATGAGATGCCGGACGACCGCCGCGCCGAGCTTCGCGAGCGCCTCACGCCCGAGCAGTATGCAGTAACCCAGGAGGGAGCCACAGAGCGCCCGTTCACCGGCCGCTACGCCGACCACCACGAGGACGGCACCTACCGCTGCGTCGTCTGCGGCGAGCCGCTGTTCGACGCGGCGACGAAGTTCGAGTCGGGCACGGGCTGGCCGAGCTTCTACGAGCCGGCCGCCGATGAGGCCGTCGAGGACCGCCCGGACACGAGCCACGGGATGGTGCGCACCGAGGTCGTCTGCCGCAGCTGCGGCGCCCACCTCGGCCACGTCTTCCCCGACGGCCCGCGGCCGACGGGGCTGCGCTACTGCATCAACTCGGCCTCGCTGGACTTCGAGGGGCGCGAGGAGGAGTGACAGCCGCAGGGCCGTGATCGGCGGCCTCGTCACCGCGCTCCTGGTCGCCGTCGCGCCCTCGACGGCGGCCGGGCTGACGCCCGCCCAGCTCGCCGGGCAGCAGGTCGTCTACGGCTTCCCGGGCACGACCCCGCCGGCTGAGCTCGAGGCCCGCATCCGCCGCGGCGAGGCGGGGGCGGTGCTGCTGCTCGGCGGCAACATCGCCGGGCTCGAGGGCGCGCGCGCCCTGATCCGGCGCCTGCAGTCGATCCCGCGCCCCGCCGGCCTCCGCGCCCCGCTGCTGGTCGTGGTCGACCAGGAGGGCGGCCTCGTGCGGCGCCTGCCGGGGCCGCCGGCGCGCCGGCCTGAGCAGATCGGCGCCGCCGGCCCGGCCGCGGCGCGGGCGGCGGGCGCCGCGGCCGGGCGGCTGCTGCGCGGCGTCGGCGCCAACGTCGACCTCGCCCCGGTGGCCGACGTGGCCCGTCCCGGCTCGGCCCTTGGGCACGACGGCCGCCTCTTCGGCACGACGGCCCGGTCCGTGGCCGGCGCCGCCGTCGCCTTCGCCCGGGGCCTCGGCGCGGGCGGCGTCGCCGCGACGGCCAAGCACTTCCCGGGGCTCGGCGCCGCCCGCCAGACCACCGACGCGGCGCCGGTGCGGGTCGCGCTGCCGGCCCGCGAGCTGCGCACGGTCGACATGGCGCCCTTCGCCGCCCTGATCCGCCGCGACGTGCCGCTGGTCATGCTGGCCACGGCCGTCTACCCGGCGCTCGACCCGCGCACGCCGGCCGCCCTGTCGCGCGCGATCGCCACCGGCGAGCTGCGCGGCCGGCTGGGCTTCCGCGGGGTCAGCGTCACCGACGCGCTCGACACGCCGGCGCTCGCCCCCGTCGGCGGGCCTGGCGCCGTCGCGGTCCGGGCCGCCGGTGCCGGCAGCGACCTGGTCATGTACACGGGCCTCGAGCACGGCGTCGCCGCCGCCGCCGCGCTGCGGCGGCAGATCGCCGCCGACCCCGCCGCGCGCGCCGCCGCCGAGGAGTCGGTGGGCCGGGCCCTCGCGCTGCGCGAGCGCCTGCGATGATCCCCGCGTGACCACCGCCGCCCTCCACGACGTCACCTTCGACGAGGCCCTCGCCCAGGTGCGTGCGCTGGCGCTGCACCTGCCCGCCGAGCAGGTGCCGCTCGAGGAGCTCGCGGGGCGGGTGCTCGCCGAGGACGTGCTCGCCCGCGGCGACCACCCCGCATTCACCAACTCCGCAATGGACGGCTACGCCCTGCGCGCCGCCGAGGCCGCCGGCGGCGGGGTCGTGCGCCTGGTGGGCGAGAGCCGGGCCGGCGCGCCATTCGCCCCGTCGCTGGCGGCCCGCGAAGCGGTCCGCATCTCGACCGGCGCCGAGCTGCCCGACGGCGCCGACGCGATCCTGCGGGTCGAGGACGCCGTGGAGGAGGGGGAGCTGGTGCGGGCGCTGGCCGACCTCGAGCCGGGGACCGCCGTGCGCCACCGCGGCGAGGACGTGCGCGCCGGCCAGGTGCTCCTGTTCGCCGGCCAGGTGGTCGGCCCCCACGAGGTGGCCGTCGTCGCGGGCGCCGGCCACGCCGAGGTCGCCTGCAGCCGCCGCCCCCGGGTCGCCGTGCTCGGCAGCGGTGACGAGGTCGTCCCGGCCGGGGAGGAGCTGGGGCCGGGCCAGGTGTACGACGCCAACCGGCCCGGCGTGACCGCCCAGGCGGAGGCCGCCGGCGCCGAGATCGTGGGCCGCGCGGTCGTGCCGGACGACCTTCAGGCGACCATCGAGGCCGTCGGCGGCATCCTCGACGGCCTGGACGCGAAGGCCCCCGACCTGCTCGTCACCACCGGCGGCGTCTCGGTGGGCCGCCACGACCACCTGCGGCCGGCGCTCGAGGCATGCGGCGTCGGCGAGGTCCTGTACGGCGTGGAGATCCGCCCCGGACATCCCCTCTGGCTGGGCCGTCGCGGCGGACAGCTGGTCCTCGGGCTGCCCGGGAACCCGGTCTCGGCGGCGGTCTGCTTCCACGCCTTCGGGCGGCCCCTGCTCGGGCGCGGGGACGCCTGGGAGCGGCGCATGCCGATGGCCGAGCGCTACGAGAAGACGACCCCCCGCACCGAGCTGATCCGCTGCGTCGAGGTCGAGGGGGCGCTGCGGCCGCTTCCGCGCCAGGGCTCACACGCCATCACCTCGCTGGCGGGCGCGACGCACCTCGCCGTCATCGACGCCGAGCGGCGCCAGGTCGACGCCGGCGAGGAGGTTCGCGCGGCGCCGCTGGGCTGATCAGGGCCGGAGCGCTTCCTCCATTCCCTGGGTCACCCGGGCCGGCTCGAATTCGAGGACGTCGTACTCGGCCGCGCCCGAGGCGTGGAAGGGGTCCTCGGCGATCATCTCCCACATCTCGTCGGCGCTCCCGCCGCGGGCCAGGATCAGCCCGCCGGTCAGGGGAACCTGACGGGCCGTCATGAGGATGCGACCGCCCTCTTGGTGGCGGGTGATCCAGGCCTTGTGGTCCTCGAGCAGGCGGTCGACCTCCTCGGCGGGCTTGGTGTAGCGGGCGAGCAGCACGAACACGGCACCCTCCCTGTCTAGGCGATCGGCTCCCAGATCACCTCGGAGAACTCGATCACGAAATCGATGGCGCCGCCGACGACCGCCCGCGGCCCGCCCGACTCGTCCTGGGGGCGGATCTCGCCCGCGCCCACGCAGACGACGTCGTTGAGCCAGGCGTAGCGCTCGTCGCCGCAGACGTGGGTGGCCGCGACGAGGATCTGGCGCCGCTCGGCGGGATACGGCCGCGCGAAGCCCCGCCAGTCGAAGATGATCGAGGCCCCGTCCCCTGTGTCGATGGCGCCCTGGATGCTGGGCAGCGCGCAGCGGTCCACGCGCGAGCGGGGGTGGTTGGCCCCCTGCAGGCTCCCGCTCACCCGCCCCTCGACGGCCCCCTCGGCCACGAAGAAATAGTGTCCCTCGCTGCCGGCGTCGCCCTCGAGCGTCGTGCCGCGGCCGCCGTCGGGGTAGCGGAAGGTCGCGCGGTAGAGCGGCTGGAGCCTCACGCCGCCAGCCTACCGGCGCGGGCACCGCGGGCACCCCCGCCGCCGCTACCCTGACCAGCGATCCGCCGGAGTAGCTCAGCTGGTCAGAGCAGCCGCCTTGTAAGCGGCAGGTCCCCGGTTCGAATCCGGGCTCCGGCTTCTTTGAAACCCCTGCTAACGCGGGGGTTTCGTCTTAGAGCCTCCTCCATGATCGGCCGAGTCAGGAATACCGCTAATAGCGGGAAGTCGGACGGAGAAATACAGCCGGGACCATGGAGGAGACCATGGAGGAAAATCGACGCGCGGCGTCTCGAGCCGGGCTGCATTACGGGGGGTGATTTTCCGCCCCCCGTTCCTCTACCACGTGAGGCGGGCTCTACGC
>DATAGF010000040.1:0-6950 GCA_036257075.1 Miltoncostaeaceae bacterium | reverse complement strand
CCGGCGCGCCGCCGGCCCATCTCGCCGCGGCGCCGCGCAGGAGCACGACCCCCGTCGGCGGCGGCCTCGGCGCCCCGGGAGAGCAGCGGCGCCACCCCGGCGCGGTCGCAGGCGTGGGCGAGCCCGCGCGCCACGAGGGCGGCCACCGGGTCCGCCAGCAGCCGCTCGACCGGGCCGTCCCCGACCAGCGCCACGGCGCCGTGGCGGCCCAGGCGCAGCGCGCGCGGCGGGGTCGGGGCCGCGGGAGCCGATGGCGGCTGCCGCGGCGAGCACCCGCTCGCGCGTCGCGCTGGCCACCCTGTCGGGACGATTGAACGCGTAGGAGACGACGGCCGTCGAGACGCCGGCGGCGCGCGCGACGTCCCGCGCGGTGGGGGTTCTCTCACCCATGCCGCTAAACGTCTAACGTGCGGCCACCCGGTCCGCTCTCGGAAGGAGGCGCCGTGGCCGACGCTCCGCTGGCCGCTCCTCAGATGGTCGTCAACAGCCGCATGCTCTACACGAGCTGGATGCCGGCCGACCCCGAGGCCGCGGCCGCCCTGCTGCCGGACGGCGGCCCGCCGCCGGCCGGGCCGGTCTACATGAACCAGTACGTCGTCGGCTCGGACGACCAGACGTCGGGGTTCGGCGCGTACTCGCTCACCTATCTGGGCCTCGACATCGCCGGCATGACCGATCCCGAGGGCGTCACGCCCGCGCGCTACATGCTCTTCTATTTCAATTCCAACCCGCGCATGCGCGAGTACACCGTTCGCGAGTACGACCTGCCGGCCGAGCCGGGCGAGACGACCGTCGAGGCGGGGGAGGGAAGGGTCGTGGCGACGGCCTCGCTCGGCGGCTCACCGGTCATCCGGACCGAGGCGGCGATCGGCCCCGGCATCCTGATGGTCGCGCGCGGCCAGCTCACCTACGTGCGCCAGAAGGACGGGCGCAACATGGCCGGCAACTTCCCCTACGTCGCCGACATCGCCGACGGCTTCGAGGTCCGGTCGATCGAGTTCCTCGACCCGGATCACCCGGTCTACGCGCTCCGCCCCGCCGAGCCGCTCGACATTGTCGCGCCTTCGTCGTTCTTCTCGCCAGACGACTCGTTCGTGTACCCCGGAGGCGTGTACGAGGTGAGCTTCTGAGGGCCTGCCGAAAGTGACCGAGCCCCGCGGCGCCGGCCGGACCTCCGGCGCCACGGGGTCGGTCCGCGCCTCCCGCCGTGTCCGGCCCGGCCTCCGGCATACGACGGGAGCCGCCTGCGGGCGGCGTCA
This sequence comes from Miltoncostaeaceae bacterium, assembly GCA_036257075.1. Lineage (GTDB taxonomy): Bacteria > Actinomycetota > Thermoleophilia > Miltoncostaeales > Miltoncostaeaceae > DATAGF01. Next base: position 5,691 of record DATAGF010000040.1, on the reverse strand, counting down.
GGCGCGTGTCAGCGGGGAGTCCCTAGGCGGCCTCCAGGAGCAGCCCGCGGATCGACGAGGACGAGAGCGCGGCGAGGTCCGCCTCGAGCGTCAGGGGCGCGGCGGCGATCAGGTGGCACTCCGTTCGATGGGGGGTCATCTAACGCTCATGGGCTACGAACGAGCCGTCGGGGTGGATCACACGGATTTCCGCAACCTTCGACGGGCCGGTTAGGATCCCCGGCGTGCTGCGCAGGCTCGCGGTCGTCGCCGCACTGGCATTGCTCGTCGCGGCGTGGCCCGCGCGGGCGGCCGCTCCGGCGGTCGACGCCGACGCCTACATCGTCGTCGACCCCGCGACGGGGGAGGTCCTGGCCCAGCGCGCGCCCGACCGGGGGCTGCCGATGGCGAGCACCACGAAGATGATGACGGCGCTCGTGGTCCTCGAGTCGGCCGGCCTCGACGACGTCTATACGGTGCCCCCCGAGGCGGCGATCGGCGGCTCCTCCGGGCGGCTGGAGGCGGGCGAGCAGCTGAGCGTGCGTGACCTGCTCACCGCCCTGCTGGTGGCCAGCGGCAACGACGCGGCGATCACGCTCGCCGAGGGCGTGGCCGGCTCGCAGGCGGCGTTCGTCGCCCGGATGAACCGCCGCGCGCGCGAGCTCGGGCTCACCGAGACGCACTTCGCCAACCCCCACGGCCTGGACGCGCCGGGCCACCGGTCGAGCGTCCGCGACCTCGTGACGCTGGCCCGCGTGGCGATGAGGAACCCGGTCTTCCGCGAGACCGTCTCGCACCGGCGCGCCTCCATCCCCGGCCCCGGGGGGATGGGCACGCGCGACTACCTCTCCGAGAACAACCTCCTCGACATGGATCCGGACGTCGACGGCGTCAAGACCGGGATGACGGACGGCGCGGGCTACGCGCTCGTCGCCCACGCCAGGCGCCGGCCCGACGCGCCGCAGCTGTACGCGGCGCTGATCGGCGCGTCGAGCGCCGCGGCCCGGGCCCGCGACGGCCTCCGCCTCCTCGACTACGGGCGGTCCCAGTACGCTCCGGCGACCCTGATCCCAGAGGGCGCGGTGTTCGGCCGGGTGCCGGTCGACGACCGGCCCGGGACGTCGGTGGCCTATCGCGCCGCCGCGCCCCTGGTCGCCCCGCTGCGGCTCGGCCAGCCCGTCACCGAGACGGTGACGGCGCCGCCCGAGATCGAGGCGCCGGTCGACGAGGGCCAGGTGGTCGGCAACGTGACGCTGCGCCAGGGCGACCGCGTCCTCGGGCGGCGTGACCTCGTGGCCGCCGAGGCGGCCGGCGAGCCCAGCGTCTGGGACCGCGTGCGCGCCGGGGTCGAGGCCCTCGTCCCGTGATCGTCACCGTCACCCTCAACGCCGCGCTCGACCGCACCGTGCGCGTGCCGAACTTCCAGCTCGGCGGCCGCCACCGCGCCGACTCCTCGCTGCGCCTGCCGGGCGGCAAGGGGGTCAACGTGGCGCGGGCGCTGAAGGCGCTCGGCCAGCCGGTCATCGCCACCGGCCTGGCGGGCGGGCGCACCGGCCTGCACATCATCGAGGAGCTCACGGCCGAGGGCATCCTCAACGACTTCGTGCGCATCGCGGACGAGTCGCGCACGAGCACGGCCGTGATCGACCCGACCAACAGCCAGCAGACGGAGATCAACGAGTACGGGCCCTCCGTCCAGCCGGCCGAGCTCGACGTGCTGGTCGACAAGATCCGCTACCTGTCGAAGGGCGCCGACGTCTTCGTGCTCGCCGGGTCGCTGCCGCGCGACGTGCCCTCCGACTACTACGAGACCCTGCTGCGCGAGCTGCGCCGGGTGAAGATGGTCACGGCGGTCGACGCCTCCGGCCCCGCGCTGCGCGCGGCCCTCGCCGCCGAGCCCGGCGTGGTGAGCCCGAACGTGCGCGAGGCCGAGGAGATCGTGGGGCACGAGTTCGGCGACGAGGAGGACATGGCGGCGGGCGTCCGGACCCTCGCCCAGATGGGCCCTGAGACCGCCCTCATCCACCACGAGGACGGCTGCGTCGCCCGCGTCCGCACCGGCCCCCGCAAGCGAGGCCACAGCTACGTCGCACGACTGCCGGCGCGGACCGACGTGGTCTCGACGGTCGGCTCGGGCGACGCGTTCCTGGCGGGGTACCTCTCCGCGCGCTACCGGCACCAGCCGGTCGAGGCCTCGCTCGCCCTGGCGGTCGCGTGCGGGGCGGCGAGCACCCAGCGCTTCGGCGCGGGCGTCCTCGACCCCTCCGACGTCGAGTCGCTGATGCGCCGCGTCGAGGTCGTCCCGCTGGACTGACCGGGGGCCTCCCCGCCGCCCGTCCGGGCCACGGCGTCCGGCCGGGGCCGCCGCTACAATCCACCCCCCTTGGAGGCGCGTGGCAGAGGGGGCTGAGTGGAGATCGAGATCGGGCGGGGCAAGAAGGGCCGGCGGGCGTACGGGCTCGACGAGATCGCCATCGTGCCGAGCCGGCGCACCCGGGACCCGGAGGACGTCGACCTCTCCTGGCAGCTGGACGGGCACACCTTCGACCTGCCGCTGCTGGCCTCGGCGATGGACGGCGTGGTCGACACGCGCAGCGCCGCGATCATGGGCAAGCTGGGCGGCCTGGCGGTCCTGAACCTCGAGGGCATCCAGACCCGCTACGAGGAGGCCGACGCCGAGCTCGAGCGCATCTCGCGGATGTCGCCCGAGGAGGCCACCCACGGCCTCCAGGAGATCTACCGGGAGCCGGTCAGGCCCGAGCTGATCGCCCAGCGGATCAAGGAGGTCAAGGACCAGGGCGTCGTGGCCGCGGGGTCCCTGACGCCCCAGCGCGTCAGGGACTACGTCGGCGTCGCGCTCGATGCCGGACTCGACATCCTGGTGATCCAGGGCACGGTGGTCTCCGCCGAGCACGTGTCGTCGGTCGCCGAGCCGCTCAACCTCAAGCGGTTCATCTCTGAGCTGCCCGTGCCGGTGATCGTGGGCGGCTGCGCCTCGTACCACACCGCCCTCCACCTCATGCGTACCGGCGCGGTCGGCGTGCTCGTCGGCGTCGGCCCGGGCGCCGCCTGCACGACGCGCCAGGTGATCGGGGTGGGCGTCCCCCAGGCCACGGCCATCGCCGACGCGGCCGGCGCCCGGATGCAGCACCTGCTCGAGACCGGTCAGTACGTCAACGTCATCGCCGACGGCGGCATGGCCTACGCCGGCGACCTCGCCAAGGCGATCGCCTGCGGCGCCGACGCCTGCATGATCGGCTCGCCCCTCGCCAAGGCCGAGGAGGCCCCCGGCCGCGGCTACCACTGGGGCATGGCCACCTTCCATCCCCAGCTCCCGCGCGGGACGCGCGTGAAGACGTCGACCATCGGCAGCCTGGAGGAGATCGTCCTCGGGCCGGCCCACGAGAACGACGGCACGCTCAACCTGATGGGCGGCCTGCGCAGCGCCATGGCCACCTGCGGCTACGACTCCATCCAGAGCTTCCAGAAGTGCGAGGTCATGGTGGCGCCGGCCCTCAAGAGCGAGGGCAAGAAGCTCCAGCAGGCCCAGTCCGTGGGGATGGGCTAGCCCGGGCGATCGCGCTCGACTGGTCGGGGCGGACGGACCGCGCCGGCCAGCGCCGCGCGATCTGGACGGCGACCGCGCGCGACGGCGCGCTCGTGTCGCTGGGCGGCGGGCGCGACAGGGAGGAGGCCGTGGCGGCCCTGCTGCGCGCGCTCGCCGCCGAGCCTGCGACGGTCGCCGGCCTCGACTTCGCCTTCTCCTGGCCGCGGTGGTACCTCGACGCCCGCGGCCTGGCGACGGCCGAGGAGGCGTGGGCGCACGCGGCGGCGCTCGCGGGCCGGCCGGCGAGGCGGCTGCCGCCGCCGTTCTGGGGCGCGGGCGTGCGGCCGCTCGCCGAAGCCGGCCTCGAGGGGCGCGAGCGGCTGCGGCTCACCGAGGCGACCCCGGACGCCCTCGCGGCGGGCGCCCGCTCCACCTTCCACGCGGGGGGCGCCGGCACGGTGGGCCTCCAGTCGATCCGCGGCATGCCGTTCCTGGCCGCGCTGCGCCGGGCCGGCGCCGCCATCTGGCCATTCGACCGCCCCGGGAGGGCCGCTCCCCTGGTCGTCGAGGTCTTCCCGCGCATGATCGCGCGCCGCCTGGCGCCCTCGCGCGGCGCCCGGGGGGCGGCCTTCCGTGCCGGGGTCGTGGCCGCCCTGCCGCCCACGGCCCTCGCCGGCGTTCCCGCTGCGCGCGACCAGGTGCTTGCGAATCAGGACGCCTTCGACGCCGCCGTGTCCGCGATCGCGCTCTCGCGCGACCCGGCCGCCGGCCTGACCGCCGGCGACGCCGAGGCGGCGGCCCTGGAGGGGTGGATCTGGGGGGCGGGCTGGGAATAGCCTGACGGTCCCGATGCGCGCACGAGGACGACGATGGCTCGCCCCGGCCGCCCTGGGCGGCGCCGTCCTCGCGGCGCTCGTCGTCCCCGCGCAGGCGGCCAAGGACGACCTCGACCTGATCTCCCGGGCGACGGACGGCGCCCCCGCGACGGGAGGCGCGTCGTTCTTCTCCGACATCTCGCCCGACGGCCGCTTCGTCGCCTTCATCTCGTTCGCGACCAACCTCTCCGACGCGGACGGGGACCTCGTCATCGACGCCTTCCTGCGCGACACCGCGACGGGGACGACCAGCCTGGTCAGCCGGGCGAACGGCCAAACGGGGGCGGGCGGCGACGACCGCACCTTCATCGCGAAGGTCTCCGCCGACGGCCGCTACGTGGCGTTCGACTCCGACGCCGACAACCTGTCGGACATCGACGACGACACGATGGCCGACGTCTTCCGGCGCGACACGGTCACCGGCGCGACGATCCTCGTCACGCGCGAGGACGGGCCGGACGGCACGCCGGCGTCCGGCGCCGCGCCGTCGATCTCGGACGACGGCCGCCTGATCGCCTTCCAGTCGCAGGACGACACGCTCTCGGCGATCGACGACAACGTCCTCCTCAACCTCTTCGTCCGCGACCTCGACGCGGGCACGACCACGCTGGTCAGCCGCCCCAGCGGCGCCGGCGTGACGCCCCAGGACGCCAGCTCGTTCGTCCCCGTGGTCTCCGGCGACGGCCGGAGCGTCGCCTTCGAGTCCGACGCCAACAACCTCACCGCAGACCCCACGCCGGCCTCGCGCGACATCTTCGTCCGCGACCTGGCGAGCGGCGTCGTGACGCTGGTGAGCCGCGCGACGGGCCCGGCCGGCGCCGCCGGCGACGGCCGCTCGACCAGCGCGAGCATCTCGGCCGACGGCCGCTACGTGGCCTTCTCCTCGGTCGCGGCGAACCTGTCGGCCCAGGACGGCGACCCGACCGAGGACGTCTTCGTGCGCGACCTCGTGGCTGGCACGACCACGCTGGTGAGCCGGGCCGCCGGCCCGGCCGGCGCCGGCGGCAGCGCCGACTCCCAGTTCCCGTCGATCTCCGACGACGGCCGCTACGTCGCCTTCCCCTCGGAGGCCGCCAACCTGTCCCCGATCGACGACGACGCCCTCGGCGACATCTTCCGCCGCGACGTCCTCGGCGTCCCCGCCGCCGCGCAGCCGGGACCGGTCGGCCCCGGCGCGGGGGCGAGGGCCGGCCGGGCCGCCCGCTGCGCCGGGCAGCGGGCGACGATCGTGGGCACCGCGCGCCGCGACGTGCTCCGCGGCACCCGCCGCCGCGACGTGATCGCCTCGCT
>DATAGF010000009.1:0-6076 GCA_036257075.1 Miltoncostaeaceae bacterium | reverse complement strand
AGCTGCGCCTGCTCGTTCTTGGCGTCGTCGTACTCCGAGTTCTCGGCGATGTCGCCGAACTCGCGCGCCTCCTTGATCCGCTCCGCCACCTCGCGCCGCTTGGAGGTCGACAGGTACTCGATCTCCTCCTTGAGCTTCAGGTAGCCCTCTTCGGTGAGGATCACTTCGCGGTCCATCAGGATCACCTTCTTCGTCGCGGCCGCCGCTGAGAGCGGCGGCGAAAGGTAGCGTCGCTTATCCGGTGAATCAAGCGGCCGCCGGCGCGGCGGCGAGGCTCCGCAGCCGCCGAAGCGCCGCGTCCAGCGTCGGGTCGGTCAGCAGGCCCTCGAGGTCGGACTGGGGGACCTCGTGCCCCGCGAGGTACCAGGGGTAGAACTTGCGCATGTAACCGCAGGCGCGCCCGTCGCCGAGCGCCCGCCGGGCGTCGCCCGCGAAGGCGGACAGCTCCGCGACGACCTCGCCCAGCGCCGGCAGGGACCGCGGGACGCCGCGCAGGAGGTCGCCGAAGGCCCACGGGTAGCCGAGGGCGGCCCGTCCGACGGCGATCGCCGCGCAGCCGGTCTCATCGAGCACGCGCCGCGCCGCCTCGGGGGTGGACACGTCGCCGCTCGCGATGACCGGGATGGAGACCGCCTCCACGACCTCGGCCGTGATGCGGTGGTCTGCCCGCCCCTCGTACTCCTCCGCGGCGGCGCGCGGGTGGACGCAGAGGGCCGCGGCGCCGGCCGCCTCCAGGCGCCTGGCCGTCTCGACCGGCACGGCGGTGCTCGGCGTGAGCCCGCGCCGCATCTTCACGGTCACCGGGATGTCCACCGCGCGCGCCATGGCCTCGACCACGGCCGATGCAAGCTCGGGCTCGGCGAGCAGCGCGGCGCCGGCGCCGGTCTTGCAGATCTTGGGGACCGGGCAGCCCATGTTGACGTCGACCAGGTCGGCGCCGGCGTCGGCGGCCGCGCGGGCCGCCTCCGCCATCGCCCCCGGGTCGGAGCCGAACACCTGAACCCCGACCGGGTGCTCGTCGGGCGCGATGGCCAGCATGCCCATGGTCTTCCGGTTGCCGTAGCGGATCCCGAAGCTCGCCACCATCTCGGAGACGGCCAGGCCGGCGCCGTGGCGGCGCGACTGGCGCCGGAAGGCCCAGTTGGCGATGCCGGCGAGCGGGGCCTGCACGACCCGGTTCTCCAGGCGCAGCCCGCCGATCCGGAACGGCTCGGCCAGCGGCCAGCGGGCCGGCGGCGGCGCCTGGGCGGCGGCGTCGCGGGCGAGCGCCGCGCGCTCGGCGAGGATCTGCCGCATGCGCTTCTTCACCCGGCCGCCCCCCGCGCCGCCGACACCCGCCCGGCGTTGAGCTCGTGGACGATGCGCAGCCCCTCGAGCGTGAGCAGGGGCTCGTTCTCGTCGATCTGGACGGAGTGGCGGCAGACCATCTCGGCCAACCCGCCGGTCGCGATCACGAGCGCGTCCGGGTCGAGCTCGCCCTTCATCCGGGCGACCATGCCGTCGACCATCGCCACCGTGCCGTAGACCACGCCGGAGCGCATGCTCTCCACGGTCGACTTGCCGATCACCCGCGTGGGCGCGACCAGGTCGACCACCACCAGCCGGGCCGCGCGCGAGGCGAGGGCGTCGAGGGAGGTCTCGATCCCCGGCGCGATCGCCCCGCCCAGGTACTCGCCGGCGGCGGAGACGGCGTCGAAGGTCGTGGCCGTGCCGAAGTCGACGATGATGCAGGGCCCGCCGTGGCGCCGGTGGGCCGCGACCGCGTTGGCGATGCGGTCTGCGCCCAGCTCGTGAGGGTTGTCGATGGCGATGGAGAGGCCGGTGCGGACGCCCGGGCCGAGCACGAGCGCCTCGCGGTCGAGGTACCGCAGCGCGAGCGAGCCGTAGGCGGCCGACAGCGCCGGGACCACCGACCCGACCACCATGTCGTCGAGCGCCCCCAGGCTCCCGCCGCGCAGGCGGAGGATCTGGTCGTGGTCGGCGGCAAGCTCGTCGGCGGTGGCGTCGCGCTCGGTCGCGATGCGCCACTCGTGCAGGAGCTCGTCGCCGCTGTAGACGGCGGCAAGGGTCTGCGTGTTCCCCACGTCGATCGCGAGCAGCACCGTCGCCCCCTGACCCGCCTCGGACCTACGAGACCGTGGTCTCGCCCGCCTCCATGGACTCGGAGCCCTTCAGGATCTCCACCGTCACGTCCTGGGTCGTGTAGATCTCGACCTTGGGGATGATCCGCGTCGGGCGGTTCTTGTCCCACACCCAGACGTCCTCCATGGTGATGTGGAAGAAGGGATACGACGCCTGGGGCATGAAGTCCCGCTCGAAGCGGTTGCAGAGGTACGTCGCCTCCTGCGTCAGCACGCAGTACCGAAAGAGCGGGAAGACGTCGGCGTACTCGCGCTTCAGGCGAAGCTCGAGCTCGGCGTCGTACTCCTCGAGCTCATCGGTGTGCGACATGCAGGACTCCTCCGTGCCGGAAAGCCCGCCGATGATAGCTCAACCGCCCCGCGCCCCCGGCGGCCGCGCGAGCGGCGCGGGCAGCCGGGTGGCCGGCTGCTCCGCCGGGTCGAGCGCGGCCGCGAGGTCGGCCAGGAGGCGGCCGTCCGGCAGCCTCAGGCCCGGGTCGAGGTCAAGCAGGGGCAGCAGCGCGAAGCGGCGCTCCGCCAGGCGAGGGTGCGGGATCTCGAGCCCCGGCCCGCTCCAGGCGCCGCCCTCCCAGAGGAGCACGTCGCAGTCGATCGGCCGGGGCCCGTACCGGCGCGCCCTCGGGTCGCGGCCGAGCGCCCGCTCCATGGCCTTCGCCTCGGCCAGCAGGTCCGGCGGCTCGAGGTCAACGGCCACGCGCGCGGCGGCGTTCAGGAACGCGGGCTGGTCCTCCACCTCGCGGGGCGCCGTCTCGTACGCCGGGCTGACGGCCTCCACCCGCACGCCGCGCCGCGCCAGCCAGGCGAGGGCCGCCCCCAGGGCCGCCCGCCGGTCCCCCAGGTTCGACCCGAGGCCGAGCCAGTAGCGGCTCACGGGCCGGCGACGACCGCCAGGCGGGCGGCGCGCCCGTCGCGGGCGTCGACGATCAGCGCCAGGCGCAGCTCGGTGCCGTCGCCCAGGTGCGCCAGGACCGGCGCAACCGCCCTCGCGCCCTCGAGCGCCTCGGCGCCGTCGCGCTCGACCCTGGCGGCGCCGGGCACCGCCTCCGCAAGCCAGGCCCGCGCCGCCTCGCGGCCGCGGCCGACCACGGCCCCCGCGGCGTCCGCGACCTCCACATCGTCCGCGACGACCGCCTCCAGGGCGTCGGCGTCGCGGGCGTCGAGCGCCGCGGCGACGAGCCGCACCACCACCAGCGGACCGGGCGGGGCCGCCGCGGCGCGGCGGAGCGTGACCGCCGACTCGCGCACCGGGTGGGGCAGGGCGACGTGGGGCTTTCGGACGGTCACGGTCACCGCCTCGGCCCACGGCTCCTCGAGGACGAGGTCGGCGATCATGCCGGCCAGCCGCTCCAGCAGCGCCACCGGCGGCCCGGAGACCAGGGCGCAGACGGCGTCGGCGAGCGATGCGTAGTCGACCGTGTCGATGAGCTCGTCGGTGCGCGAGGCGAGGTCGCCCCGCAGCGCGATGTCGAGGTCGACGACGAAGCGCTGGCCGAGCGCCTGCTCCTCCGGCAGCACCCCGTGGCGGCCGAAGGCCTCGAGGCCGTGGAGGGCGACGGTGAGCCCCTCGCCGCTCACCCCGCCGCCCCGACCGCGCTCCAGACCCGGAGGGCGTCGACCGTCTCGCGCACGTCGTGCACCCGCAGCACCGCCGCGCCGCGCGCCACGGCCGCCAGGCCGGCGGCGACCGACGCCGGCATGCGCTCTCCCACCTCGCGCCCCAGCAGGCGGCCGAACATGCCCTTGCGGGAGACCCCGACCAGCACCGGCCGGCCGAGCTCCGCCAGCGCCGGCACGCCGGCCAGGAGCGCGAGGTTGTGCTCCAGCGTCTTGCCAAAGCCGATCCCGGGGTCGAGGATCACGCGCTCCTCGCGAACGCCGGCGGCGACGGCCGCCTCCAAGCGGGCGGCGAGGAAGTCGCGCACCTCGGCGACGACGTCGCCGTATGCCGGGCCCCGCTGCATCGTCCGCGGCTCGCCCTGCATGTGGAGCAGGCACACCGCCGCCCCTCGCTCGGCGACCAGCGGCAGCAGGCTCGGGTCGCCGCGGCCCGCCGTGATGTCGTTGACCAGCACGAAGCCCGCGTCCAGTGCGGCCTCGGCGACCGGCGCCGCCGCCGTGTCGATCGAGAGCGGCAGCGGCGGCTCGGCGACCCGCAGGGCGCGCAGGACCCCCGACAGCCGGGCGAGCTGCTCGCCGGGGTCGACCGGCTCGGCGCCGGGTCGGGTGCTCTCGGCGCCCACGTCGCAGATCGCCGCCCCATCGGCCGCCATGCGGTCGAGGATCGCGAGCGCCCCCTCCGGGTCCATGGGCCCGCCCCCGCCCCAGAGCGAGTCCGGGGTGACGTTGACGATCCCCATCGCGCAGGGGGGGTCAAGCCAGGAGAGCGGGTCGGCCACCCCTTCAGCGTACGGGGTGGACCGGGGCCCGCCGCCGATTGCCCGGCGCTCGTGGGCACGACTACGATCGCCGGGGCTCGCTGCGGGGTCCCCGACGGGAGAGCGGCGATGGCGACGTCCGACGACGAGGTCTACGAGGCGCGGGCGGACGCGGGGCGCGCGAGGGCGCTCGCCGCGACGGCCTCGCCGTTCACGATCAAGATCCGCTTCGGGGGCGGGCTGACCGCGCGCCAGAAGGCGGCGTTCAAGGCCGCAGCCAAGCGCTGGACGCGGGTGATCGTGGGCGACCTCCCGCGCCAGCGGGTGGGCGGTCAGGTGATCGACGACGTCCTCATCGTCGCCGAGGGCGTCCCCATCGACGGGCCCGGAGGGATCCTCGGGCAGGCCGGGCCGACCCACCTGCGTCCGGCGTCCGCCGGCGCCGCGGCGTTCCTGCCGGCCCGGGGCGTGATGTCCTTCGACACCGCCGACCTCGCGGCGATGCAGGCCAACGGGACGCTCAGGGACGTGATCACGCACGAGATGGGGCACGTCCTGGGCATCGGGTCGATCTGGGCGCGGAAGGGGCTGCTCAAGGGCGCCGGCAGCCGGAACCCGACTTTCGCGGGCCCTCGCGCCATGGAGGAGTACCGGCGGCTGCGGAGGGCCTCCCGCCGCCGGCGCGTCCCGGTCGAGAACACCGGCGGGCCGGGCAGCCGCGACAGCCACTGGCGCGAGCGGATCTTCCGCAACGAGCTGATGTCGAGCGTCATCGCGGGGGCCCGCAACCCGCTGAGCCGGATGACGGTGGCCAGCCTCGCCGACCTCGGCTACCAGGTGGACCTGGGCGCCGCCGAGCCGTTCAGGCTTGCGCCCCCGGCGGCCGTCGCCAAGACGGGCGGGCCGGTCGCCCGCCGTGGCACGCTCGCCGGCGGGATCGTCCTGCCTGTGATCCCGACCGTCCTGGGGTAGGGCGGACTAGCCTTCGGGGATCGGGTCCCCGGCGGCCGGGTAGGGCATGCGCTTCTTGCGCTCGGGCTCCTGGTGCTGGCGCTTGGCCTCGGCCTCGAGCTCGGCGGCGCGGCGGTCGTGCTCGGCGAAGACCTCGGCCTCGGGGGCGCCCTGGAGCAGGGCCAGGAACTGCTCGCGCTCGATCGTCTCGCGCCGCAGCAGGATCTGGGAGAGGGCCTCGAGGTCGGCCCGGTGCTCGACCAGGATGTCGCGGGCGCGCTGGTGGGCCTCCTCGATGATGCGCCGGATCTCCGAGTCGATGGTGCGGGCCATGTCGTCGCTGTAGTCGGGCTCCGAGTGCATGTCGCGCCCGAGGAAGGGGGCGCCGTGGTTGTGGCCCAGCACCCGCGGGCCCAGCTTGTCCGACATGCCAAAGCGCATCGTCATCGACTTGGCCGTCTGGGTGACCTTCTCGAGGTCGTTGGCGGCGCCGGTGGTGATCTCGTCAAAGACGATCTCCTCGGCCGCCCGGCCCCCCAGGGTCATGGCCATGGCGTCCTCCAGCTGGGCCCTGGTGGTGAGGAACTTGTCCTCGTCGGGCATGGAGAT
>DATAGF010000267.1:0-10966 GCA_036257075.1 Miltoncostaeaceae bacterium | reverse complement strand
AGGCGGTCGTGGGTTCGAGTCCCATCGTTCACCCCTCACGGCCGGATCTCGGGCGGGTGTGGCGGAACTGGCATACGCGCTAGGTTTAGGTCCTAGTGGGGCAACCCTTGGAGGTTCGAGTCCTCTCACCCGCACTGACATCGAGGCCCGACGAGGGCCGGCCGCCGCGAGAGCGGCCGAGCCCGAGGAGGGCTTTGAGATGCCGCTGACGACCGAGGTCACACCCCTCGAGGAGAACCGCGTCCGCCTGGACGTGGCGGTCCCGGGGGACGAGGTCCGTCGTCAGATGGAGAGGGCCGTCCGACAGCTGGGTCGCGAGGTCCGGGTGCCGGGCTTCCGTCCCGGCAAGGCGCCCGCCGAGGTCATCGTGCAGCGCGTGGGCCGCGAGGCCGTGGTGCAGGAGATGCTCAAAGGCGCCCTGGGCGGCTGGTACTCCGAGGCGGTGAGCGAGGCCGGCGTTGTTCCGATCGACGACCCCGAGCTCGACCTCGAGGACGTCCCCGAGGACGGCGACCTGACCTTCACGGCGAAGGTGCAGGTGCGGCCGACGGCGACGCTCGGCGACTACACCGGCCTCGAGGTCGGCCGGGCCGACCCGCGGGTGCCCGAGGGCGCCCTCGACCAGCAGCTCGAGGCGCTGCGCGAGCGCGCCGCCCGGCTGGTGCCGGTCGAGCGCCCGGCCCGCCCCGGCGACTTCCTGGTGATCGACTTCGACGGGTCGTCCGGCGGCAAGCGCCTGCGCAACGCCAGCGCGCGTGACTACCTGGTCGAGCTCGGCGGCGGCCGCCTCGTGGGCGAGTTCGACTCGCGCCTGGCGGGCCTCTCGGCCGGCGAGTCGGTCGAGTTCCCGGTGACCTACGGCGACTCGGACGGGCGCGACGAGCTCCGCGGCCGGACGGTCGACTACACGGTCACGGTCAAGCAGGTGCAGGAGAAGGAGCTCCCGCCGCTCGACGACGACCTCGCGATCGGGGTGAGCGAGTTCGACACCCTCGACGAGCTGCGCGCCGACGTGCAGCGGCGCCTGGACGAGGCGGCCGAGGCCGAGGTCGACGAGCTCTTCCGGCGCATGGCGATCGACGCCGCCGTCGCCAACGCGACGGTCGACGTGCCGCAGGTGATGGTCGACCGGCGCATCGGCACGATCCTCCAGCAGACCGCCTCGCAGCTGCCCGAGGGCGTCAGCTTCGAGCAGTACCTGGCCGCGAGCGGCCGCACCCTCGAGCAGGTGGTCGAGGAGCTGCGCCCGGACACCGAGAACGCGATCCGGCGCGAGCTGGTGGTGGAGGCCATCGCCGAGGCCGAGGGCATCGAGGTCTCCGACGAGGAGGTCGAGGAGCAGGTGCGCGCCGACGCGGAGGCGACCGGGCGCGCGCCGGACCGGCTCGTCCACGACCTCCGCGAGCACGGCGGCTGGGAGACGTTGCGCCAGGACCTGCGCCTGAAGAAGGCGGTCGAGGTGCTGACGACGAGCGCCAAGCCCATCCCGATGGAGCAGGCCGAGGCCCGCGAGCGCCTCTGGACGCCGGACCAGGCCCGCGAGGAGCAGGGCGCGGCGGCAGGGAAGGCGGCGCCCGCCGGGAAGCTCTGGACGCCCGGCGACCCCCGATGACCACGCGCGACGAGAGGACCGGCAGTTGAGCCCGTTGATCCCCATGGTCGTCGAGCAGACGTCGCGAGGCGAGCGCTCCTTCGACATCTACTCGCGCCTGCTCAACGAGCGGATCGTCTTCCTGGGGACCCCCGTGGACGACCAGATCGCCAACCTGGTCGTGGCGCAGCTGCTGCACCTCGAGAGCGAGGACCCCGACAAGGACATCTCGCTCTACATCAACTCGCCCGGCGGGTCGGTGTACGCCGGCCTGGCGATCTACGACACGATGCAGTTCATCAAGCCCGACGTGCAGACGATCTGCGTCGGCATCGCGATGAGCATGGGCGCCCTGCTGCTGTCGGGCGGCGCCCCCGGCAAGCGCATGGCGTTGCCCAACGCCAAGATCCTCATCCACCAGGTCTCGAGCGGCTTCAGCGGCCAGGCGACCGACATCGAGATCCACGCGCGCGAGATCATCGACCTGCGCAAGCGCCTCGATCAGATCATCGCCAAGCACACCGGCCAGGATCTTGAGAAGGTCGCCAAGGACACCGAGCGGGACTTCTTCATGAGCAGCGAAGAGGCGAAGGACTACGGCATCGTCGACCGGGTGATCGAGAGCCACTAGCCCGAGGACGAGGGGGCACTCGCCGATGGCCAAGACGCACGAGTCGAACGAGCAGCTCCTCTGCAGCTTCTGCGGCAAGTCGCAGCGGCAGGTCAAGAAGCTGATCGCCGGGCCCGGCGTCTACATCTGCGACGAGTGCATCGACCTCTGCAACGAGATCATCGACGAGGAGCTCACCGCCCCCGTCAGCTTCGATCCCGAGTCGCTCCCCCGGCCGCGCGAGATCTACGACGTGCTGAACGACTACGTGGTCGGCCAGGAGGAGGCCAAGCGCACGCTGGCCGTGGCCGTCTACAACCACTACAAGCGCGTCAACATGATGTCGGCGGGCGAGGCCGACATCGAGCTCCAGAAGAGCAACATCCTGCTGCTGGGGCCCACCGGATGCGGCAAGACGCTGCTGGCCCAGACGCTGGCGCGGATCCTGAACGTCCCCTTCGCGATCGCCGACGCCACCGCCCTCACCGAGGCCGGCTACGTGGGCGAGGACGTCGAGAACATCCTCCTGAAGCTCATCCAGGCGGCCGACTTCGACGTCAAGAAGGCCGAGACCGGGATCATCTACATCGACGAGGTCGACAAGATCGCGCGGAAGGCCGACAACCCGTCGATCACGCGCGACGTCTCCGGCGAGGGCGTCCAGCAGGCCCTGCTGAAGATCCTGGAGGGCACGGTCGCCTCGGTACCGCCGCAGGGGGGGCGCAAGCACCCCCACCAGGAGTTCCTCACGATCGACACCACCAACGTGCTGTTCATCTGCGGCGGCGCGTTCGCGAGCCTCGAGAAGATCATCGAGCGGCGCATCGGCCACAAGGGCGTCGGCTTCGCGGCCGAGGTCCGCAGCCGCCGCGACCACGACCCGCACGACGTCTTCAGCGAGGTGCTCCCCGAGGACCTCATGAACTACGGGCTCATCCCGGAGTTCATCGGCCGCCTGCCGGTCATCTCGGCGGTGCACCAGCTCTCCCGCGACGACCTCGTGAAGATCCTGACAGAGCCCAAGAACGCCCTGGTGCGCCAGTACGGGCGCTTCTTCAGCTTCGACGACGTCGACCTGGTCTTCGCCGACGACTCGCTCCAGGCGATCGCCGACAAGGCGCTCCAGCGCGAGACGGGCGCGCGCGGCCTTCGCTCCATCATGGAGGCGGCCCTGCTGGACGTGATGTTCGAGCTGCCCTCCCGCGACGACGTCCTCAAGTGCGTGGTGACGCGCGAGACGATCGAGAAGTCCCTCCCGCCGACGCTCGTCACGGAGGCCCCGGACCGGGTCGCCGAGGCCGGCGGCGGCTCTGCGTAGCGGAGCGCCCGTGAGCGGCCCGCGCCGGGCCGAGCGGTTCGAGCCGGCCGAGGTCGAGCCGCGCTGGACCGCGGCCTGGGAGGAAGCGGGGGTGGGGCACGCCGATCCCTCCAGCGACCGGCCGCCCTACACGATCGCGATCCCGCCGCCCAACGTGACAGGGGCGCTGCACATAGGGCACGCCCTCAACAACACCATCCAGGACGTCCTGATCCGGGCCCACCGCATGGCCGGCTTCGAGACCTTCTGGATCTGCGGAACCGACCACGCCGGCATCGCCACCCAGGCGGTCGTCGAGAAGGCGCTGGCCGCCGAGGGCATCCGCCGGGAGGACCTGGGCCGCGAGGAGTTCGTGCGCCGCGTCTGGGAGTGGAAGGAGGAGTACGGCGGCCGCATCATCGACCAGCTCAAGCGCCTGGGCTGCACGCTCGACTACGCGCGCGAGCGCTTCACGATGGACGACGCCTACGTCGCGGCGGTGCTGGAGGTCTTCGTGGCCCTCCACGCCAAGGGCTACATCTCCCGCGACCGCTACATCGTCAACTGGGACCCCGGGCTCGGGTCGGCGATCTCCGACCTCGAGGTCGAGGACCGCGAGGTCACGGACACGCTGGTGCGCATCGCCTACCCGCTGGCCGACGGCTCGGGCGAGGTCGTCGTTGCCACGGTCCGCCCGGAGACGATGCTCGGCGACACCGCCGTCGCGGTGAACCCCGGGGACGAGCGCTACCGGCACCTGATCGGGCGAACGGCGATCCTGCCGCTGGTCGGGCGCGAGCTGCCCATCCTCGGCGACGAGCACGTCGACCCCGAGTTCGGCACCGGCGCCCTCAAGATCACGCCGGCCCACGACCCCAACGACTTCGAGATCGCCCGACGCCACGACCTCCCCGCGGTGGGCGTCATCGGCGAGGACGGCCGCATGACCCCCGAGGCGGGGAAGCGCTACGCGGCCCTGACCCCGGCGGAGGCGGCCGACCGCGTCATGGCCGACCTCCGCGAGCAGGGCCTGGTCCGCGGCGAGGAGCCCTACACCCACACGGTCCCGTTCTCCCACCGCTCGGGCGCCCGCGTCGAGCCGCTCGTCTCGCTGCAGTGGTTCTGCGACATGTCGCGGCTGGCCGCCCCGGCGATCGCCGCCGTCGAGGAGGGCCGCGTCCGCTTCCACCCGGCCAAGTGGGGCGACGTCTACCTCGCCTGGATGCGCGAGATCCGGCCCTGGTGCATCAGCCGCCAGCTGTGGTGGGGCCACCAGCTGCCGGTCTGGTACCGGGGCGAGGAGACCTACGTCGGCCGCGAGGCGCCCGACGGCGACGGCTGGGAGCGCGACCCCGACGTCCTCGACACCTGGTTCAGCTCCGCGCTGTGGCCGTTCGCCACCCTCGGCTGGCCGGAGCGGACGCCCGAGCTCGAGCGCTTCTACCCGACCCAGGTGCTCTCGACCGCCCGCGACATCATCTTCCTCTGGGTCGCCCGCATGGTGATGATGGGCATCGAGTTCACCCGCGAGGAGCCCTTCGCCGACGTCGCCATCCACGCGGTGGTCCAGGCGCCCGACGGGCGGCGCATGAGCAAGTCGCTCGGCACCGGGATCGACCCGATGGACGAGATCGAGCGCCACGGCGCGGACGCCCTGCGGTTCGGCCTGCTGATGATGTCGAGCACCCAGGACGTCCGCTTCAGCCGGGAGCGCATCGACCAGGGGCGCCAGCTCGTCACCAAGCTGTGGAACGCCGTGCGTCTGGTCGTCGAGCGCGGCGGGCGCGCGGGCGCGGGACCGGTGGAGCCGGCCTCGCTCGCGGACCGCTGGATCGCCTCGCGCGTGGCCGACGCGGTCGAGCGAGGCGCCGGCCACCTCGACCGCTTCGAGCTCGCCCAGCTCGCCGACCTCGTCTACCACGTGGTCTTCGACGAGTACTGCGACTGGTACCTGGAGCTGCTCAAGGCGGGCGAGGCGTCGCCGGAGATGGCGGGCGCGGCCCTCGAGCAGCTGCTCGCCCTCGCCCACCCGCTCATGCCCTTCGTCACCGAGGAGGGGTGGTCGAGGCTGCCCGGCGCGACCGGCCTGATGGCCGTCCACACGGCGCCGCGAACTCCCGGGCCGCGCGACGAGGCGGCCGAGGCCGAGATGGCGGCGGTGCAGGAGGCGGTGACGGCGCTTCGCGGCTACCGCTCCCGGCGCGGCCTGCCCCCCCGCGCGCCGCTGCTCATGGACCCCGCCCCCCACCTCGCGGTCGTTGCGCTGGACTGGGTCGAGGCCGCCCCGGAGGGCGAGCGGGAGGGGCTCGTGCCGACGCTGCTCGGCGACGGCCGCTCGATCGGGGTCGGGCCGGCGCGGGAGGCCGTCGACCCGGAGGTCGAGCGGGCGCGCCTGGCCGACGAGCTGGCGGCGGCCGAGAGCGAGCTCGCCCGGGCCGAGGCCAAGCTGGGCAACGCCGCCTTCGTCGAGCGCGCCCCCGCCCACCTCGTCGACGCCGAACGCGAGAAGGTCGAGCGCTACGGCGCCGAACGGGACTCCCTCGCCGCCCGGCTCGCGGCCCTGCAGTAGCGGCGTGGACGCGGACGAGGCCCGCGAGTGGATCGCCGGGCTCCAGATCCTGGGGATGCGCCTCGGGCTGGAGCGGATCCGCGCCCTGCTCGGCGCCCTCGGCCACCCCGAGCGTGCCGCCCGGGCCCTCCACGTCGTCGGGACCAACGGCAAGTCCTCGACGGCGCGCCTGGCCGGCGCCGCGCTGGCGAGCCAGGGGCTGCGCGTGGGCGCCTACCTCTCGCCTCACATCGGCGACTGGACCGAGCGGGTGCAGGTCGACGGCGCGCCGATCGCCGACGACGACTTCGCCGAGGCGGCCACCGCGGTGCGCGCGGCGGCGGAGGGGCCGGCCCTGTCCCCGTCCGACCCGGTGACCCAGTTCGAGGCGCTCACCGCGATCGCGCTCTGGTCGTTCCGCGACGCGGGGGCCGGCGCCATGGCCATCGAGGCCGGCCTCGGGGGCCGCTGGGACGCGACCAACGTGCTGCCGGACGCCGCCGTGGTCCTCACGAACGTCGCGCTGGAGCACACCGAGTTCCTGGGCGACACCGAGGCGGCGATCGCCGGTGAGAAGCTGGCGGTCTGCCCCGACGGGTCGGACCGGCTCGTGGTCGGGCGCCTGAGCCCGGCCGCCCGCGACGCGGTCGACGAGGAGATCGAGCGCCGCG
Source organism: Miltoncostaeaceae bacterium (assembly GCA_036257075.1). GTDB lineage: Bacteria > Actinomycetota > Thermoleophilia > Miltoncostaeales > Miltoncostaeaceae > DATAGF01. The sequence continues at coordinate 4,249 of DATAGF010000267.1, read as the reverse complement.
GGATCCACGCTCTGCGCTACGGCGAGGGCCTGACGGCGCGCGACGAGGGGGCGACCGTCGCGGTCGAGACGCCGATGGCCCGCTACGAGGGGCTCCCGCTCGCGCTGCACGGGAGGTTCCAGCGCGACAACCTGGCGCTCGCCGTCGCCGGGGCCGAGCTGGTGCTCGGCGGCGCGCTCGCCGTCGAGCCGCTGCGCGAGGCGATCGCGTCGGTCCGGATGCCCGGCCGGCTCGAGGTGGTCCCCGGCGCGCCCGAGGTCGTCCTGGACGGCGCCCACAACCCGGCGGGCATGGAAACCCTCGTCGCCGAGCTCGACGGCGCGCGGGCCGGTCGCGGCCCGGTGGTCGCGGTGGTGTCCGCCCTGGAGTACAAGGACGTCGAGGGCATGGTCGCGGCGCTCGGCCCGGCGGCGGCCCTGGTGGTGGCCACCCGCTCCTCCCACCCCCACGCGGCGGCCCCGTCCCGGTTGGCCGCGCTGGCCCACGACGCGGGCGTTCCGGCCGTGGTCGTGGACGACCCGGCCGCCGCCCTGGCGCGCGCCCGCGAGGAGGCCGGGCCGACCGGGACGGTGCTGGTCGCGGGGTCGCTCTACCTGCTCGGGGACCTGCGGCCCCATATTCCGGCTGCCGAGCGGGAACCCCCTGCTAGACTCGCGCCCGCCCGGAAGGGCGGAGGCCCAGCCGAGCGAATATAGGTGCGCATGACGTCGGCCCCCCGCGTGAAACGGCTCCCCCTGTGATGCTCGCGATCGGTCCGGTGGGCCTTCTCGGGTTCCTCCAGGCGGATCCGCAGACGACCTCCAGCTCGGACGACCCGTTCGAGTCGATCTCGGACTTCTTCGACTCGGGGCTGTGGAGCGCCATCAGCCTCATGCTGCAGGTGTTCGTGGTGCTGCTCTGGCTCGCCCTGGCCTACTGGACCTACCAGGACGCGCGGCGCCGGGTCGAGTCCCCGGCCGCCGTCGCGGGCTGCGTGGCTCTGTCCGTGCTCCTGCCCTTCCTGGGCTCGATCATCTACCTGATCGTGCGCCCGCCCGAGTACCTCGACGAGGCGCGCGAGCGGGAGCTCGAGCTGCTGGCCCTCGAGCGGCGGCTCGGTGAGCTGGGGGACGAGGAGGGCCAGGAGATCGTCGCGCGCATGCTGGCGCGCGAGGGCCTGCCCGCCGGCGGCGACCCGGCCGGCGTCCAGCGCGCCCTGCGCCAGGCCGGCGTGGCGTCCCAGGACGACGTCCGCGACCTCGACCTGCGCCTCACCGAGATCGAGTTCCGCATGCGCCTGCTCGACGGCGCCAGCCCCGAGGCTCCGGCCGCGGCCGCCGCCGAGGACGGCGCCGCGCAGCGCCGCCGGGCCCGCGAGCGCGAGCGCGAGCGTGAGCTGCCCGAGGCGGCCGGCCGGGCCGGCGACACGGGCCGCTCCCTCCGCTGGCGCCGCGCCCGTCGCGAGCCTGAGGCGTATGACTGAGCGCTCGTTCGTGATGGTCAAGCCGGACGGGGTCGGCGCCGGGCTCACCGGGGAGATCGTCTCGCGCATCGAGCGGCGCGGGCTCAACATCCTCGCGATGCGCAAGGGCGCGATGGCCGCCGCCGTCGCCGAGGAGCACTACGCCGAGCACCGCGAGCGCCCGTTCTTCGGCGAGCTGGTCGAGTTCATCATCTCGGCGCCCGTGGTGATGATGGCGGTGGAGGGGGAGGGGGCGATCGGGGCCCTGCGGATGATGATGGGGCCCACCAACCCCCTGGAGGCCCCCCCGGGCACGGTGCGGGGCGACTTCGCGCTAGAGGTCGGGCGGAACGTCATCCACGGCTCCGACGGCCCCGAGTCGGCCGCCCGCGAGCTGGCGCTGCACTTCCCCGAGCTCGCCGACTGACCACCGCGTGATCCTGCTCGCGTCGCGCTCGCCCCAGCGGCGGGCGCTGCTCGCCGCGCTCGGCGTCCCCTTCCGCGTGGTGGTGCCCAGGACCGAGGAGGGCGAGGACCCCCTCGCCAACGCCCGTGCGAAGGCCCACGAGGTGGCCGCCCGCGGCGGCGTGCCGGAGGGCGGCGCGGTGCTGGGCGTCGACACCGAGGTCATCCTCGACGGCCGCGCCCTCGGCAAGCCGGCGGACGAGGCGGCGGCGCGCCGCGAGCTCCGCGCCCTCTCGGGCAGGACCCACGTCGTCCGAAGCGCGATTTGCGTGATCACGCAAACAGGCGAGCGGGAGGCCGTGGACGACGCCCGCGTCACCTTCCGGCCGCTCTCGGATGAGGCGATCGACCGCTACGTCGCCACCGGCGAGTGGCGCGACCGGGCGGGCGGCTACGCGATCCAGGGCGCGGGAGCGGATCTGGTGGCGCGGGTCGAGGGTGACCACAGCACGGTGGTCGGGCTCCCGGTCGGGCGGCTGGCGGGCCTGCTGGAGGAGCTGGGGCTGGCGGAGCGGGACCGCGGGGGCTGAGCTCAGGCGCCCGCGCGCCCGCAGGCCGCGAGGATGGCTCGCCGCCGCCGTCGGGCGCTGCGGGCTCGGGTCGTCGTGGTCCCCCTCTTGTCAACGGCGGGGCGCGCGGAGCCGCCCGCCCCGGGGCCTGGAGGGCCTCCAGCCTGGGGTGTGCCACTTGGCAGGGGCACGGTGTGCCAATTGGCCGTTGGACCGAGCCCGTGCTGGTGACCGAGCGGCCGGACCTGCTCGGGGCCTACGGGGGAGCGGCGGCGGTGCTCACCGCCCCCCCGCACGAGCAGGGGTGACCCCTCGTGTCAGCGCGACGCGGCCAGCGCCTGCAGGACGTCGGCGACCAGGTCGTCGGCGTCCTCGATCCCGGCGCTCAGGCGGATCAGGCCCGGGGAGACCTCGTCGCCGCCCCACCTGGCCCGGCGCTCGGCCGACGTGTGGACGCCGCCGAAGCTGGTGGCGTGGGCGACGAGGCGGAGGGAGGCGAGGAAGCGGTCGGCGGCGGCCTCGTCGCCGAGGTCGATGGTGAGGGCGCCCCCGAACCGCCGCATCTGGCGCGCCGCGAGGGCGTGGGAGGGGTCCTCCGGCAGGCCGGGGTGGCGGACGCCGCGGACGCCGGGCAGCCCGCGGACGGCCCCGGCGATCGCAAGGGCGTTGGCGCACTGGCGCTCGAGCCGGAGATCGAGGGTCGCAAGGGAGCGGTGGGCGAGCCAGACCTCCAGCGGGCCCGGGACCGCGCCGGTGCGCAGGCGCCAGCGCCGGACGCGGGCCAGCAGCCCGGGGTCGCGGGCGGCGACGTGGCCAAGGACCAGGTCCGAGTGGCCGGTCAGCGCCTTCGTGTCGGAGGCGACCGACAGGTCCGCGCCGAGGGCGAGCGGGAGCTGGCCGAGCGGGGTGGCGGCCGAGTTGTCGAGGGCCACGAGCCCGCCGGCGCGGTGGGCCGCCGCGGCGACGGCCCCGACGTCGCAGACGTCGAGGCCGGGGTTGCTCGGCGTCTCGAGCCAGACCAGCGACGCGCCCTCGGCCAGGCGGGGGAGGTCGGGGTCGGCCGTGGCGACGCTGGTCACCCGCACCCCGGACGGCTCCAGGTGCTCCTCGATGAACCGGCGCACCGTGTAGTAGCCGTCGGCGGCCATCAGGAGCACGTCGCCGGGGCGCAGGAGCGACTGGAGGACGGCCGTCGCGGCGGCCATGCCCGAGGCGAAGACCACCGCCTCGCCGCCCTCCAGCTCGGCGAGGCCTCGCTCGAACGCCGTCCAGGTGGGGTTCTCTGAGCGGCCGTAGCCGTAGGTCAGCTCGTCGTGCCGCGCGGGCAGGTGGTACGGCGCCGCCAGGACGGGGCCGGGGAGGAGGGGCGCGCCCGGCTCGCCGGGCGGGACTCCGGCGCGCACGGCGCGCGTCCCGTCGCCGCGCGCCGTGCCCTCCCGGTTGTCGTCGCCCGCCGCCGCCCGCCTACATGCCCGGGGCCGGGGCGTGCGCGGCCTCGCCCTCGGGGGCGAGGTCCTCGCGCCGCAGCAGCAGCAGCGTGGCGATGATGGCCGCGACGGCGAAGCCCGCCGCCACCCAGAAGGCGAGGCTGAAGCCGTCGGTGAGCGCCTGCGGCTCTGGAGTGCCGCTCTCGACCAGGTCCTCGGTGCGCGTCGTCGAGACCGCGGTGAGGATCGCGACCCCGAGCGCCCCGCCGATCTGCTGGCTGGTGTTGATCAGGCCCGACGCGAGCCCGGCCTCCCGCGGCGGCACGCCCGCCAGCGCGGCGATCGAGACGGGCACGAACGAGAAGCCGAGCCCCACGCCGATCAGCAGGAAGGGGCCGAACAGGTTC
>DATAGF010000259.1:0-6450 GCA_036257075.1 Miltoncostaeaceae bacterium | reverse complement strand
GACCCGCGAGACGCCGCTGAGCCTCGTCCACATCGAGAACATGGCCGCCGTCACCCGTGCCGGCGCGGTGGTCATGCCGGCCGCCCCCGGGCTCTACGGCCTGCCCCGGTCGCTCGACGACATGGTCGACTTCATGGTCGCAAAGGCCCTCGACCAGCTGGGCGTGCCCCACGACCTGATGGCGCGCTGGGGCGAGGGAGCGGCAACAGCCCGGCCCTCCTCGGCCCACGAGGCTCTCGGCGGCCACGGGTCCTCGTCGGGCCGGGTCGGATGACCTCGTGCGGGACTCTGCCCGCGGCGCAGGTGCGGGAGATGTTCGACCGCATCGCCCCGCGCTACGACCTCCTCAACCGCGTCATGACCGCCGGGCTCGACGGGCGCTGGCGGCGCGCGGCAGCGGCCGCGGCGGACCTCGCGGCCGGCGACCGGGCCCTCGACGTCTGCACGGGCACCGGCGACCTCGCTCTGGAGCTCGCCTACCGCACCACCGCCGGCGGCGAGGCGGTCGGGGTCGACTTCTCCGAGCGGATGGTGGCCCGGGCCGTCGCGAAGGCCGCGCGCCGCGGCAGCCCCGCGACCTTCCGCGTGGCCGACGCCCTCGCGCTGCCCTACGAGGACGGGGCGTTCGACGCGGCGACGGTCGCCTTCGGGATCCGGAACGTCGCCGACCTCGCCGCCGGCCTGGCCGAGATGGCGCGGGTCGTGCGCCCGGGCGGGCGCGTCGTGGTGCTCGAGATCACGACCCCGGCGCGGCTGCGGCGCTTCTACGGCCTCTGGTTCGACCGGGTCGTGCCGCGGCTCGGCCGGGCGCTGGGGCGCGACGGCGCCGCCTACTCGTACCTGCCCGCCTCTGTCCGCCGCTTCCCCGAGCCGCCGGAGCTGGCGGCCCGCATGGCCGCGGCCGGGCTCCAGGACGTGCGGTGGCGCGGCCTGGCCGGGGGCATCGTCGCCCTCCACAACGGGCGGGTCGCGTGACCTCCACCGCCCCGATCCCCGCCCTGGTTCGCCCGCTCGCGCCGCTGCTGGAGCGATGCGAGGAGCGCCTTCGCCGGGCCGTGGACGGCCACGCCAGCGAGGTCGTGCGCCCAGCGGCCGACACGCTGGCGGCGGGCGGCAAGCGGGTCCGCCCGCTGCTGGTCTTCTGCTCCGCCCCCCGGTCGGCCCTCGAGGACCCGGCAGTGCTGGAGGACCTGCTCTCTGCCGCGTCGGCGGTGGAGCTCGTGCACATGGCGACCCTGGTCCACGACGACCTCCTCGACGGCGCGACGATGCGCCGCGGCCGGCCGACCGTCGCCCGCGAGCTCGGCGCCGAGCGGGCCGTGAGCACCGGCGACTACCTCTTCGCCCGCGCCTTCGCCGAGCTCACGCGAACGCGCTCGGCCGCGGCCGTGCAGGCCCTCGCCGGCGCGGCGCTCGACCTCTCGCGGGGCGAGATGGCCCAGCAGCGGGCGGCCTTCGACCTGAGCCTGACCGAGGAGGACTACCTGGCGCGCTGCCGGCGCAAGACCGCGGCCCTCTTCGCGGTCGCCTGCCGGCTCGGCGCGCTGATCGGCGGCGCCGGCCCCGCGGCGGCCGAGCGGCTGGCGGCCTTCGGCGAGAACGTCGGCATGGCCTTCCAGATCTTCGACGACATCCTCGACCTGGCGGGGGCGCCGGCGGCCACCGGCAAGCGCCGCGGGATCGACCTCTGCGACGGGACGGTGACGCTGCCGGTGATCATCGCCCTGCAGCTCGAGCCAGGCCTGCGGCAGCACGTGGCAGAGGCGCGCGAGGGCCCCGAGCTCGAGCGCCTCTGCGACCGGCTCGCCGCCCACCCGGCCCTCGAGATCGCGCGCGAGCGCGCCCTGGCGTTCGTGGCCGCCGCGCGGCGGTCGGTCGGGGAGGGCCCGTGCGGCGGCGCGGACGTGGCGGCCCTCCGAGAGATCGCCGACGGCGTCGTGGACCGCTACTCGTGAGCGTCGCGCTCGACGAGCTGGCCGCGCTGATCGCCGCGCGCGACCCCCTTGCGGCCGCCCGCGCGGCCGGCGCCGGGCCCGGCGGAGAGGTGATCGTCGAGCGCGGCCCCGCCCCGGCCGGCTGGCTGGTGGACGGCGACGACGAGGGGCCGGTCGGCGAGCACGCCGCCGCCCACGCCGCAGGCCGCCCGAGCGAGGCCGCGGTAGCCTACGGCGCCGGGCACGAGCCCCGGGCCGTCGCCGAGCGGATCGACGCCCTCGCCCGGCTCGCGCGCGAGACCGGCCTGCTGCGCGCGGTCTGCCCGGTGCCGGGCGACGGCACCGAGGAGCGCCCCGGGTCCTGGGGCGTGGAGGACCTCACCGTGATCGCGGCGTGCCGCGCGGCCCTGCCGGAGGGGGTCGCCGTGCGGCCGCACTGGCGGCGGCTCGGGCCGGCGGCGTGCCAGGTCGCCGTCGCGTTCGGCGCCACCGGCTGGCGGATCCCGGCCGACGACCGCGCCGACCCCGCCCACCTGGCGGCCGCCGTCGGAGCCCAGGCGGTGAGGGCATGAGGCGGCTGCGCGTCGGGCGGATCTCCCTGCTCAACATGTACCCGATCTACCACGGGCTGGAGCGCACGGCCGAGCCGATGCTGTCCTTCACCGACGGCGTGCCGACCGTGCTCAACGGGGCCCTGCTGCGCGGCGAGCTCGACGTCTCGGCGGTCTCGTCGATCGCCTACGCCCGCCACGCGCCGGAGCTGGCCCTGCTGCCGGTCGCCTCGATCACCGCCGACGGCGCGGTCGACTCGATCCAGCTCTTCTCGCGGGTGCCCTTCGAGGAGGTCGGGAGCGTCGCCGTGACCCCGCACAGCGCGACCTCGGTCGCGCTGCTGCGCATCCTCCTCGGGCCAGGCGCGCCGTTCGAGCCCCTGGCCGAGCCGCCCGAGGCCGCCCTGGAACGCATCGACGGCGTGCTGCTGATCGGCGACGAGGCCCTCCACGGGCTGCGCGACGGGCTCGGCGCGCACCGCACGGACCTCGGCGGGCTGTGGCGCGAGCGCACCGGCCGCCCGATGGTGTTCGCCGTCTGGGCCGCCCGGGCCGACGCCGCCCGCGAGCGGGGGGAGGCCCTGGCCGACCTCTCGTCGATCCTCAGCGACGCCCGCGCCGCCTACCTCGCCGACCCCGAGGCGGTGGTGGCCGCCGCGGCGGACCGCTTCCCCTTCCCCGCCGAGTTCATCCGCGCCTACTTCCGCCGCCTCCGCTACGAGTTCGGCCCGGCCGAGCGCGCCGGGCTGGAGACCTTCCTGCACCTCGCGCGCGAGAGCGGCGAGCTTCAGACCGTCCCACGGCTGGCGGCGTAACATCGCCCCGGTGACCACACTCGCGCCCACGATCGGCCGGCGGCGGGTCGGCGACATCCTCGAGCGGGTCGTCGCGGGCGGGCGGCTCAGCGACGACGAGGCCCTCGAGTTGCTGGCCTCGCGCGATCTCGTGGCCGTCGGCGAGGCGGCCTCCCGGATGCGTGATTCGCAGAACGACCCCGGCGTCGTGACGTTCGTGGTGGACCGCAACGTCAACTACACCAACTTCTGCATCACCGACTGCGACTTCTGCGCCTTCTACCGGCCCCCGATGGACGCCGAGGGCTACGTCCTGCCGAAGTCGGTGCTCTTCCGGAAGATCGAGGAGACCCTGGACCTCGGGGGGACGGCCCTGCTGCTCCAGGGCGGACACCACCCGAACCTGCGCATCGGCTGGTACGAGGACCTCTTCGCCGACATCAAGTCGCGCTACCCGATCCACCTCCACGCGTTGTCGCCGTCGGAGGTCCAGCACATCGCCCACGTCTCGCGGCTGGGGCTGGACGAGACGATGGAGCGGCTCCGGGCCGCCGGCCACGACTCGCTGCCGGGGGGCGGGGCCGAGATCCTCGTCGACCGCGTCCGCCAGATCATCGCCCCGCGCAAGACCACGACCGACGAGTGGCTCGACGTCATGCGGGCGGCCCACCGGGCCGGCATGTCCACGACCGCCACGATGATGTACGGGACCGTGGACACGGTGGAGGACCGCGTGGAGCACCTGCGCCGCCTGCGCGAGGTGCAGGACGAGACGGGCGGGTTCCGCGCCTTCGTCTGCTGGAGCTACCAGCCCGGCGGCGGCAGCGCGCGCGGCGACGACCACGCCCACACCACCGCGGCCGACTACCTCATGACCCTCGCCGTCAGCCGCCTGTACCTCGACAACTTCCGCCACTTCCAGTCGTCGTGGGTCACCCAGGGACTGCGCGTCGGCCAGCTCGCCCTGGAGTTCGGCTGCGACGACATGGGCTCGATCATGATCGAGGAGAACGTCGTGCGCGCGGCCGGCACGGCCTTCCGCCTCGACACGGAGCGGATGGTGCGCGCCATCGAGGCGACCGGCCGCCGCGCCGTCCAGCGCGACACGCTCTACCGCGAGGTCAGGAGCTTCTGACGTGACCGAGCTGACCGTCCAGGAGGCCCACTCGGCCTGGAGCGCGGGCGAGCTCGCGATCATCGACTGCCGCGAGGAGGACGAGCACGAGGCGACCCGCATCGACGGCGTGCCCCTGATCCCGATGAGCGAGTTCCTGGCGCGCGTGGACGAGTTGCCGGCCGACACGCCGCTGGCGATCATCTGCCGCAGCGGCAGCCGCAGCGCCCAGGTGGCCGACTACCTCAGCGCGACCGGCGAGCACGGCGAGGTCGCCAACGTGGAGGGCGGCATCATCGCCTGGGCCGCGGTGGGGCTCCCCTATCAAGGGGAGCCCCCGCGCTAGCGGACAATGCGGATGGCCGCCTCTTATCGGGCGGCCATGCGCGCCTTCGGGCCCTACCGGGCCCTCGGCAGACCGGCGCACCGCCTTCGGCGGGGCGGGCGCCGGGAACAGCGGTGCGCGTCTTGGCTCACCTTCGGAGGCGGCGGACGGGTTCGCCCGGGCGCCAGACGTCGATGTCGAGGTGGTCGGGCGGGTCCCCGCCGAGCGCCACGAGGAGGACCTCGGCGAGCTCGGCGCGGTAGAGGTGCCAGGGGCCGCTGGGCACCTGCTCGTGCCCCGCCATCGCCCGCGCCACGAGCTCGGCGTCGCCGACGTCGACCTCCACCGCCCGGCCCGACAGCGAGGCGTCGCCGGCCCAGTCGGGGGGGTCGGCCGAGGCCGTGTGCAGCGCGAAGCGGGGGTCGCGGCGCAGGTCGCGGGAGCGGGCCGAGCGCCACATGGAGCCGAACCACAGCTCACCGTCGGCGATCCAGGCCTCGTTGCCCGAGATGCGCGGGGCGCCGTCGGCGCGCACCGTCGCCAGCGTCTTGTGCACGCCTGCCTCGAGGCGGCCGCGCACCCGCTCCGCCAGCCCGGGCTCAGCCGCGGCGAACTCGGACCAGGACGCCATCGGCCCGGATGCTACCCGCGGCCGGGGCTCAGAAGTCCATCGGCTCGATGAGGTCGAGCTTGATCGCGTCGATCATCCGCTCGACCGCGGCCTCCATGTTGGCGCGGGTGGTGTCGCGGAGCGCGACGAGCAGCGTCTCGGTGCCCTCGTTCAGCAGGTCGTCGAACCGGCCGAGCTGCTCGTCGCCGAACTCCCCGACGTCGCGCCACTCGCAGTTCGGGCAGCGGCGCTCGACGGTCCAGCTCGTGCCGGAGGACTCCTGCCACTCCACGGGGTAGACCAGGTCGCTCCCACAGCTGGGGCAGACGTGCAGCGGCGGCGGGGCCTCGGCCTCGCCGGCCGGCTCAGCGGCGGCCGCCGCGCCCTCGGCGCTCTCCAGCGCGCGCTGGACGGCCTGGACTGCCTCGGCCTCGCCCGGCTCGGTGAAGAAGACGATCTCGATGACCCGCCCACCTGGGAGCGAGATCTTCTTGGTTCGATATCCCCTCATCGGACCTCGTATCGGCCCGGATGCGGCGGACTTGAGGCTCGGTGTCAGGCCGGCGCGAAGGCCGCCTCGGCCACCCTGTCGGCCTCGAAGGAGGACCGCACGAGCGGCCCGGCCTCCACGTGCGCCAGCCCGAGCGCGCGCCCGGTCTCGGCCAGCGCCGGGTACTCGGCCGGCGCGTAGTAGCGCGCGACCGGCAGGTGCGCGGGCGACGGGCGCAGGTACTGGCCCACCGTCACGAGGTCGCACCCCACCGACGCCAGGTCGGCGAAGACCTGCGCCACCTCCGGCAGGCGCTCGCCGAGCCCGACCATGATCCCGCTCTTGGTCGTGAGGCCGGAGGCCGCCGAGCGTGCGAGCAGCTCCAGGGTCCGCTCGTAGCGCGCGCCCGGGCGCACGCGGCCGTAGAGGCGCGGGACGGTCTCGGTGTTGTGGTTGAGGACGTCGGGCGCGGCCTCGATGACCGTCTCCAAGGCCTCCCAGCCGCCGCGCAGGTCGGGGATCAGCACCTCGACCCGGGCGTCGGGGAGGCGGTCGCGCAGCGCGGCGATGACGGCCGCGAAGTGGGCGGCGCCGCCGTCGGGCAGGTCGTCGCGCGCCACCGCGGTCACCAC
>DATAGF010000253.1:0-7283 GCA_036257075.1 Miltoncostaeaceae bacterium | reverse complement strand
CGAGATCGTGGAGCAGGTGCGCATCACGGTGCTGCACGAGCTCGGGCACCACCTGGGCTTCGACGAGGACCGCCTGCACGACCTCGGCTACGGATGAGCCTGCGCGAGGCCATCATCTCGCGGCGCAGCGTCGGCCGCGTGCTCCCCGACGCCCTTCCGCGCGCCGAGGTCGAGGCCCTCCTCGAGGCGGCCGTCTCCGCGCCCAACCACCACCTCACGGCGCCCTGGCGCTTCGTGGTCCTGGCCGGGGACGCGCGGCGCGAGGTCGGCGAGGCGCACGCCAGGGCCGTCGCGCGGGCGAAGCCCGACCTGCCTGCCGAGGGCCTCGCCAAGGAGGCCGCGCGGCTGGAGCGCGCCCCGGTCGTGATCGCGGCGATCGTCCGGGGCTCCGAGGACCCCGTGCAGGCCCGCGAGGACCGCGACGCGGTGGCCGCGGCCATCGAGAACCTGCTGCTCGCGGCCCACGCCGGCGGCCTCGGCGCCATGTGGCGCACCGGGGTCATGGTCGACGAGCCAGAGGTGCGCGAGGCGCTCGGGCTCGAGCCCGGCGACGCCATCGTCGGCTTCGTCTACCTGGGCCGCCCGGCGGGCCCGCCGCCCGAGCGCCCGCCCCGTCCCGACGTCGCCGCCGTCGCCGCCTGGCGCGGGTGGTGAGCCGGGGTTAGTCTGGCCTCCCGGCGGGGGCCACGGCGGCGAAGGGGGGCAGGGATGGCCGAGACCGTCGCAGACCAGGTCTTCGTGCGCGTCGAGGCCCTGATGTCCGAGGGCGCCGTCGCCTCCCGCGCCGCGGCGATCCGGCGCGTGGCGGAGGAGATGGACCGGTCGGTCTCGGCGACCTCCTCGGCCTACTACTCGGGGGCACGCAAGCTCCGGGAGACCGCGGCGGCCGAGCCCGCGGCCGTCGAGTCCGCCGTCCCGGCCCGCCAGGGCCGCGCCTCCGGCCGCCGCGAGTCGGCGGCCCTCTACGCCGAGATGCTGCCCCTGGTCGAGGCTGGCGCGACGGTCGAGCAGGCCGCCCGCCGCTTCGGCGGCGACGAGGAGCACGCCGGGGAGATCGCCGCCGGCTTCACGCGCTGGCTGGAGCGCCAGCGCCGCGCGGCGGAGGCGGCGCCGCCCCCGGACGACGGCCGGGTCGCCGCGCTCGAGGCCGAGGTGCGCGACCTGCGCCGCGAGCTCGACCGCGCCCGGCGGGCGATCTCGAGCGCGCGGGAGATCCTGGAGTCGGCCGGCGGCTGACGGGCCGCCCTCAGGCGGGGCGCTCGGGGGCCTTCTCCAGCCCCGAGATCGAGATGCTGGCCTCGCCGCCGTAGCGCCGGTTGAGGTTGATGATGACCGCCGTCATGCCCTCGAGGATGAGGGCGTTGGCCAGCGGGCCGGCGTCCACCGCCCGGGTGCCCGGGATCGCGGCCGTCAGCTCGATGACCGCATCGCGGGCCTCGCGGCTCTTGCCGCACACCAGGACGTCGGCGTCCAGGTGGTGCCGGGCCTGGAGGGCCGCAGCCGGCAGGTTGTTGTAGGCCACGACCACCTTGGCCTCGGGGGCCAGCGCCTGGATGTGCGCCCCGGCGGAGCCGTCGGGGAGGTCCTGCTCGGCGATCGCGCCGCTCTTGCCGAACCGCAGTGCGTTCACCACCGACACGACCACCTTGCCGGCCAGGGCATCGGCCATCGGCGGGATGGTCGCGTCGACGCCCTCCCAGGGGATCGACACGATCGCCAGCTCGCCCTCCTCGGCCGCGGCGACGTTCTCGCGCGGCGTGAAGATGCCCTCCGGCAGCGCCTCGGCCAGGCTCACGCACGCCGCGTCGGCCCGCTCCTGGCTCCGCGATCCCGCGATGATCTCGTGGCCCGCGGCCGCGAAGTTGATGGCGAGGCCGAGCCCGAGGGGACCGGTGCAGCCGAAGATGGCGATCCTCATCCGTCGTCTCCCCCTTCAGGGTGTGGTGTCGCCCGCCCGCCGCCGGGCGGCGTCGAGCGTGTTGGCGAGCAGGTAGGCGATGGTCATGGGGCCGACGCCCCCGGGGACCGGCGTGAGCCAGCCGGCGGTCTCGGCCGCCTCGGCGCCCGCCACGTCTCCGACCAGGCCGTCATCGGTGCGGTTGATGCCGACGTCGATCACGGCGGCGCCGGGCTTGATCCAGTCCCCCCGGATCATCTCCGGCCGGCCCACGGCCGCCACCAGCACGTCGGCGCGGTGGCAGAGGCCGGGGAGGTCGCGGGTGCGCGAGTGCGCGACCGTGACCGTCGCGCTGCGCGCGGTCAGCAGGAGCGCCATGGGCTTGCCCACGATCAGGCTGCGCCCGACCACCACGGCCTCGGCGCCCTCCAGCTCGACGCCGGCGCGGTCGAGCAGCCACATGATCCCCGCGGGCGTGCACGGCACGGAGCCGGGCTCGCCCCGGATCAGGCGCCCGAGGTTGATCGGCGAGAAGCCGTCGACATCCTTGTCCGGGTGGATGCGGTTGGCGATGGCCACCTCGGAGAGCTGGTCGGGGACCGGGAGCTGCACGAGCATCCCGTCCACGGCGTCGTCGGCGTTGAGCTCGTCGATGAGGGCGTCCAGCTCGGCCTGGGTGGTCTTTGCGGGGAGGACGACGCGGCGCGAGGCCATGCCCGCCTCGTCGGCCGCCTTGGCCTTGCCGGCCTGGTAGATCTCCGAGGCCGGGTCGTCCCCCACCTGGACGCCGACGAGCCCCGGCGCGCGCCCGTGGCGCTCACGGAACGTCGCCACGCCGGCGGCCACCTCGGCGCGCAGCTCGGCCGCGGCCGCGCGGCCGTCGATGACGGTCGCCGCGATCAGGACACCTTCCGCATCGGGGCGGCGCCGGCCATCAGGCGGCGCTCCGCGCCGTCCTGAGCGAAGCGGACCCGGACCAGGTCGCCGCCGCTCTCGATCGCAGTCACGACCCCCTCGCCGAAGGTGGCGTGGAGCACGTTGTCGCCGGTCGCCAGCGACGGCCGCGCGACCGGCGGCCCGGCCGGGCCGCCCCCGAGCGCCCGGGCCGCCCGCCTGGCCCCGGGCGGCTCGGTGAGGCAGTCCGGGGGGACCTCGGACAGGAACCGGGACGGCAGCCGGTAGTCGCGCCCGCCGTGCATGGCCCGGCTCTCGGCGTGGCTCAGCACGAGCGTCCGCCGCGCGCGCGTGAGGCCCACGTAGAAGAGGCGCCGCTCCTCCTCCAGCGCCTCCGGCGTGTCGGAGCGCACGTGCGGGAACAGGCCCTCCTCGAGGCCGGTGATCAGCACGGTGTCGAACTCCAGGCCCTTGGCGTTGTGGATCGTCATCAGCGTCACCGCGCCGGCGGACTCGTCGACGAGGTCGGCGTCGGCCTGCAGGGCCACCCCCTCGAGGAAGCCGGCCAGGGTCGGCTCGTCCTCGGTCCCCTGGTACTCGGCCGCCACGCGCACCATCTCGTCGAGGTTCTCGACGCGCCCCTGCGACTCGAAGGTCCCCTCCCGCACGAGCGCGTCGCGCAGGCCCGAGCGCTGGAGCACATCGTCCACGATCCGCTCGAGGGGCGCCCCGGCGGCCGCCGCGGCGCGGACGTCGTCGAGCAGGCCGGCGACCTCGGCGATCGCCGCGCGCTGGGCGGGCTGCAGGCCGGGGACCTCGTCTGCGTGGCGCAGCGCCTCCCCCACCGGCATCTCCCGCGCGGCCCCGAAGGCCTCGAGCTTGGCGATCGCGCCCGGCCCCACCCCGCGCCTGGGTGCGCCCATCATGCGCGCAAGGCTCACGCCGTCGGCGGGGTTGGCCGCGGCGCGCAGGTAGGCCAGGAGGTCGCGGATCTCGGCCCGCTCGTAGAACCGCGGCCCGCCGACCACCACGTAGGGGACCGACCGGCGCACGAGCTGGTCCTCGATCGCGCGGCTCTGGGCGTTGGTGCGGTAGAAGACCGCCACGTCGGAGAGGCTCAGCCCGCGGCCGAGGGCGCGATCGATCTCCGCCGCCACCATGCGCGCCTCCTCGTGCTCGTCGCGGCACGCCTCGGCGGTGATCGGGTCGCCGTCGCCGAGGGCGGTCCAGAGCCGCTTCGCGTGGCGGTGCGGGTTGTGCGAGACGACCGCGTTGGCCGCCCGCAGGATGGCGCCGGTCGAGCGGTAGTTCTGCTCCAGCGCCACGACGTGGGCGTCGGGGTAGTCGCGCTCGAAGTCGAGGATGTTGCGCACGTCGGCGCCGCGCCAGGAGTAGATCCCCTGGTCGTCGTCGCCCACCGCCACGACGTTGCGCTGCGGCTCGCCGAGGGCGCGCACCAGGCGGTACTGGGCGTGGTTGGTGTCCTGGTACTCGTCGACCAGGACGTGGGCGAACCGCTGCTGCCAGCGCTCGCGGACGGGCGCGCTCGACTCGAGCAGCTGGGCCGTGACCATCAGCAGGTCGTCGAAGTCCATCGCGCCGTTGGCGCGGAGGGCGTCCTGGTAGCGGCGGTAGGCGCGGGCGACGATCTCGTCCTGGAAGGAGGCGGCGGTCAGGTCCTCGGGCCCCTCGAGGCGGCTCTTGGCGTCCGAGATGCGCGCCTGGACCATCTTCGGCGAGACCCGCTTCGGGTCGACCTGGTCCTCGACGAGGCAGCGCCGGATCAGCCGCAGCTGGTCGTCGGCGTCGTAGATGGAGAAGTCGCGCGCGTAGCCGGCCTCCTCCGCCTCGCGGCGCAGGATCCGCACGCAGGCGGAGTGGAAGGTGCAGGCCCAGATCGCCCGCGCCCGGGGGCCGACGAGGCGGCCGATGCGGTCGCGCATCTCCCCCGCCGCCTTGTTCGTGAAGGTGATCGCCAGGACGGCGCGGGGGTCGACGCCCTCCTCGCCGATCAGCCGCGCCACCCGGTGGGTCAGGACGCGGGTCTTGCCGCTCCCGGCGCCGGCCAGCACGAGCAGCGGCCCGGCCCCGTGGAGGACGGCCTCGCGCTGCGGTGGGTTGAGGCCGTCGAGCGGGTCCGTCACCTGTAGGATCCTACCCGAGGTGTCCGACATGGCTGCCGGGGGAACGGACCCCGCCATGGGCGTCGACTTCGCGCCGCTCCCGTCCCCTGCGCGCCTGCTCGAGGGCCGGCGCGCCCTGGTCACCGGCGCCGGCTCGGGGATCGGCGCGGGGACCGCCCTGACGCTCGCCGCCCATGGCGCCGCGGTCGCGATCACCTACCGCTCCAGGCAGGAGCACGCGGAGGCGATGGCCGAGGCCGTGCGGGAGGCCGGCGGGGAGGCCGTCCCGATCCCCATGGACGTGAGCGACGAGGCGCAGGTGCGGCGCGGGTTCGCCGAGGCGGCCCACGCGCTGGGCCCCCTCGACCTGGTGGTGAGCAACGCGGGCGTCGAGGCGCCCCACCTCGTGGTCGACATGAGCCTCGACGACTGGAGCTGGGTCACGGGGGTCAACCTCACCGGGACCTTCCTGGTCTGCCGCGAGGCCGCGCGCGGGATGCTGGCGGCCGGCCACGGCGGCGCGATCGTCGTCATCACCAGCGTGCACGACCGGATGCCCTGGGAGCGCTTCTCCCATTACGCCGCCGCGAAGGGCGGCGCGAAGCTCTTCGCCGAGTCCATCGCGAAGGAGCTCGCGCCCCACGGGATCCGGGTCAACGCCGTCGCCCCCGGCGCGATCGCCACGCCGATCAACGACCACCTCCTGAGGGACGACGAGGCTCGAGCCCGGGTCGAGACGCAGATCCCCATGGGCCGCATGGGCCGCGTCGACGAGGTCGCCCCCGCCGTCGCCTGGCTCGCCTCGGAGCAGGCGTCCTACGTGACCGGGGCGACCCTCCTGGTGGACGGCGGGATGACGCTGTACCCGCCCGGGTCGGGCTGATCGGCGGCCGCGCGCGGCGCGGGCCGGCCAATTGGCACACCGCGCATCGGCCAAGTGGCGCAACCGGGCGGGCGCGGCCAATTGGCGCACGGCGCATCGGCCAATTGGCACAACGCGCAGTGGCCAAGTGACACGGCCGCCCGCCGCGCCGGAAGCTAGATCCCGGACCCCGGGTTCATGCCGAGGATCGAGGCGATCTCCTCCTGGACCGTCGGGAGGCAGTCATCGTCGTCCTCAGCGGCCTTGGGCTCGGGAGTCCGCCCGGCCCGGAGGTCCTTGACCTCGCGCTCGAGCTCGCCGACGCGGCGGACGAGGCAGGCGAGGGCCTCGGCCACGGGGTCGGGGAGGCGGGTGTGCTCGATGTCCGGGTGGTGGACGTCGCGGGGGACGCGCTGGCCGTCGACGATCACCGGGCGGCCGGGGTTGCCGACGACGGTGGAGTTCGGCGGGACGTCCTTGATCACGATCGAGCCGGCGCCGACCTTGGCGCCCTCGCCGATGACGACCGGGCCCAGCACGCGGGCCCCGGTGCCCACGATCACGCCGTCCTGCACCGTGGGGTGGCGCTTGCCGGTCTCCTTGCCGGTGCCGCCGAGGGTGACGCCCTGGTAGATCGTGACGTCCTCGCCGATCTCGGTGGTCTCGCCGATCACGACGCCCATGCCGTGGTCGATGAAGAGGCCGGGGCCGATGCGGGCTCCGGGGTGGATCTCGATGCCCGTCAGGAAGCGTGAGACCTGACTCACCAGCCGGGACGGCAGGCGAAGGTCGCGCTCGTAGAGGGCGTGCGCAGCGCGGTGCATCCAGAGGGCGTGCAGCCCCGGGTAGCACAGCAGGACCTCCGCCGTGGACCGCGCGGCCGGGTCCCGCTCGCGTGCCACCTCGACGTCGCGGGAGAAGGACCGCGCCGCCTTCCGGATCCTGCCGAGCCGCGAGCGCCGTGGCATGCGGGCTAGTATAGGCCCCCCTCGCCAGGAGGCGCCTACCCCTGAAACGGCAGAGGCTCAAGCTCACGTTCCCGGAGCCGCTCATCCAGGAGCCGATCATCTACTCCCTGGCCAAGCGCTTCGACGTCGTGACGAACATCCGCCGCGCGGACATCCGCGAGACCACCGGTTGGGTGCTCCTCGAGGTCACCGGGACCGAGCAGCGCCTCGAGGAGGCCCGCCGCCACCTGGAGGGCATCGGGGTGCGCGTGGACGACCTGGAGACGTACGTCGAGTAGCGTCGCCGTCGCCGGGGCGTCGTGCCAGCCCGGGCCCTCCCCCACGTCGCGGGCGCTGCGCCTGGACGGCCTCCGCGCCGGCGGCCCGGAGGCGCTGCGCGCGCTCCTGGCGAAGCTCCCCGACCCGCCCTGGGACGCCGAGGTCGCCGATGGCGACGACCTGCTGGCGATGCTCGCCGCCGAGGGCTTCGAGCCCTACGCGAGGGCGGCGGTGATGGCGCGCCCGCTCGAGGGCATGCCGCGGGCGCCGTTCGTCCCCGG
>DATAGF010000251.1:0-3238 GCA_036257075.1 Miltoncostaeaceae bacterium | reverse complement strand
CCCCCCGGGTCCGCGCGGAGCGCCTCGGCGCCGAGGTTATCTTCCGTCCGAGGCCGGGGATAGCGTCATCGCATCCCGACGCCCGACCCTGGAGGGGCCGTGCTCCCGACCGAGCTCCCCGAGCAGCCGCCGCCGGCGCCGAAGCCGCCGAGCCCCTGGCCCGACGAGGACTACCGCGGCTGGGCGGGGCTCTGATCCCGGCGGGCGCGCCGGCTGAGGTCTGACACCGCCGTCACGAGGTCGCGACACGCCGTCGGACGGCGCGGCGGCTCGACCTCGAGCTCGGCCGCAAGGCGCCCGATCCACGCGACCATCGGCGCGGGGGCGGCCGCTTCGGGATCCACCAGCGCCAGCTCGTAGGCGCGGGTCCCGAGCGCCCGCAGCTCCGCCAGGGCGACCGCCCGGGGGCGCTCCCGCTCCTGCCAGCCGGGCGGCGGCGACCGGCGCGGGGCGGTGCGGCGCGGGGCGCCGAGCGGCGGCGGCCGGCGCCCGGCCAGCCTGAGCGCCAGCAGGATCTTCCCGTCGTCGCCCAGCACGCGCCGTACGATCTCGGCGTCGACGTCGTGGCGTCCGGCCTCCGGCAGCACCAGCGCGACGACCACGTCCGCCTCGACGAATGCGAGCGGCTCGGTGAGCTCCACGAGCAGCCCGGTCAGCGAGGCGTCGAGGACGCGCCCGGCGCACGAGCGGTCGCCGGAGGTCACGCGCACCGGGATGCCGACCGGGATCCGCGGGGCGGCGCGCCGCTCCGGCGCGGGCCGCTCTCCGGCGCTCGACGTGACCGACATCCCGGTCGACTGTACCCCCGTCGCGGACCCAGGCGAGCACGTTTGGAGAAGACGGCCGGGCGCCGGGCCGCCAGCCTTTAGCGGTCCGTTTACCCGGACTTGTCGGTCCGTTTACTCCCCGCCGGGCGCGCTCTGAGATGTTGGCCCGCGTTGCTGTCCGGCACTCCGGAGAGGTGATTGATGAGCGAGAGCCCGACCGTCACCGTCGAGGGACCCCGCCACGAGGGGGCCCTGTCGCGCCTGGCGCGCGCGTGTGCACGCCACGGCTGGCGGACGATCGCCGTCTGGGTGGTCGTTGCCGTCGCGATCGTCGGCGGGAGCGCCACGATCGGCGGCACCCTCGTCGATGAGTTCACCATCCCGGACTCGGACGCCCAGCGGGCGACCGACCTCCTGGAGCAGCGCTTCCCGCAGCAGTCCGGCGAGTCGGCCCAGCTCGTCTTCGCCGTCCCCGAGGGTCAGACGCTGGCCGAGGGGCAGGCCCCCGCGTCGATCCGCGACGCCCTCCGGGCCGCGGCCGCGGTCCCCGGCGTGGAGGACGTCGGCAACCCGCTGACCGGCCGGGCCGCCGGGGTCAGCGACGACGGCCGCGTCGCCTACGCCGACGTCCAGTTCTCCGAGCAGTCCTTCGACGTGCCCAAGGAGGACGTGGACCAGCTCAAGGAGACGACCGAGGCGGCGGTCGCCGGCTCGGGCGTGGAGCTGCAGTTCACCGGCCCGGTGATCCAGAACTCGGAGCCTCCTGAGACCGGCACCAGCGAGCTGCTGGGCCTGATCGCGGCCATCGTGATCCTGCTGATCATGCTCGGCAGCGTCGTGGCCGCCGGGCTGCCGATCGTGATGGCGCTCGTCTCGGTGGGCATCGGCCTGTCGCTGCTGACGCTCGCCGCGGCGGTCACGAACTTCAACACCATCACGCCGGTGCTGGCGACGATGCTGGGGCTGGGCGTCGGGATCGACTACGCCCTGTTCATCCTCACGCGCTTCCGCCAGGGCATCCACGACGGCCTGAGCGGCGAGGACGCCGCGGCGGCGGCGGTCGCGACCGCCGGGCGGGCGGTGGTGTTCGCCGGCCTCACGGTGGCGATCTCGATCTCGGCCCTGGCCGTGATCGGGCTGGACTTCATCACCAAGCTCGGCCTGGGCGCCGCCATCACCGTCGTCACGGCCGTCGCCGCCGCGATCACGCTGCTGCCGGCGATCCTGAGCCTGCTGGGCCCGCGCATCGACAAGGGCCGGGTGCCCTTCACCCGCCGCCGCGACGCGTCGACCGCGGGCGCCGACGGCACCATGATCGCCCGCTGGGGTCGCTTCGTGACCCGTCACGCCCGCGCGTCGGCGCTCGCCGCGACCGCACTGATCGTGATCCTCGCGATCCCGGTCTTCGCGGTGCAGCTCGGCTCCAGCGACGCGGGCTCCAACCCGCCCGACACCACGACCCGCCAGGCCTACGACCTGCTCGCCGAGGGCTTCGGGCCCGGCTTCAACGGCCCGCTGCTCGTCACGGTCGACCAGGGGAACGCCCCCGGCGCCGCCGACCGGCTGGCGGCCGCCTTCCAGGAGACGCCGGGCGTCGAGTCGGTGAGCGAGCCGAACGTCAACGACGCCGGCGACACGGCGGTCATCACGGTCTACCCGACCACCTCGCCCCAGTCGAGCGAGACCCAGGACCTCGTCGAGCACCTGCGCGACGACACCGTGCCGGCGACGCTCGACGGCGTGGACGCCCGCGCCTACATCGGCGGGCAGACCGCCGCTTTCGACGACGTCGCCCAGCGGATCTTCGAGCGGCTGCCCCTCTTCCTGCTGGTCGTGATCGGCATCACCTTCGTGCTGATGTCGATGGCCTTCCGCTCGGTCGTCGTGGCCCTGAAGGCCTCCATCACGACGCTGATGTCGGCCTTCGCAAGCTTCGGCATCCTGATCGCCGTCTTCCAGTGGGGGTGGCTGCAGGGGCTGATCGGCCTCGACCGCACCGGCCCGATCGAGTCGTTCCTGCCGGTGATCGTGTTCGCGATCCTGTTCGGCCTCTCGATGGACTACGAGGTCTTCCTCGTGAGCCGCATCCGCGAGGAGTACGTCCACGGGGCCCGCGCGCGGCCGGCGATCACGCGCGGCATCGGCGCGATCGGCCGGGTGGTCGTCGCGGCGGCGCTGATCATGTCCGTCGTGTTCCTCTCGTTCCTGCTGGGCGAGGACCGCATCATCAAGGAGTTCGGGCTCGCGCTCGGGCTGGCGATCCTGATCGACGCCTTCGTCATCAGGCTCGTGCTCGTCCCCGCGGTGATGCACCTCATGAACGAGCGGATGTGGTACATGCCGCGCTGGCTCGACCGGCTGCTGCCGCGGCTGACCATCGAGCCGCCCACCGGCACGGCCACGCCGGCCGACCGGCCGGCCCCGCCGCCGAAGCCGGCCGTCGGGGAGGGCTGAGCCGGCGTCAGCCGCCG
>DATAGF010000261.1:0-7045 GCA_036257075.1 Miltoncostaeaceae bacterium | reverse complement strand
GTGGGCGGGCTCGTGAGCGACAGCCTCGCGCTGATCGCCGACGCCGGCCACATGGTCTCGGACGTCGGCTCCCTCGCGCTCGCCCGGGGCGCCCTCTGGCTCGCGCGGCGGCCGGCGACGGCGCAGATGTCGTTCGGCTTCAGGCGGGCCGAGATCCTGGCGGCCCTCTTCAACGGCGTCGCCCTCGTGGCGATCGCGATCTGGATCTTCGTGGAGGCGGCGCAGCGCCTGTCCGACCCGCCAGAGATCCTCGCCTGGACGACGCTGGCGATCGCGCTCGCGGGCCTGGCCGTGAACGTCATCGGCCTCGTGATCCTTCGCCGCTCCGGCGGCAGGAGCCTGAACCTGCGCGCCGCCACGCTGCACGTGATCGCCGACCTGCTCGGGTCGGTCGGGGTCATCGTCGCCGCCGTCGTCATCCTCGCCACCGGCTGGCTCTACGCCGACCCGGTCGTGAGCATCCTCATCGGGGTCCTCGTGCTGGCCAGCTCGTGGCGGGTGCTGCGCGAGTCGCTCGGCGTGCTGCTGGAGGCGGTGCCCGAGGGCATCGACGCAGAGGCGGTCGGCCGCCGCATGGCCTCGGTCGAGGGCGTGTCGGAGGTCCACGACCTCCACATCTGGACCATCACCTCGGGCTTCCCGGCGCTCTCGGCCCACGTCCTCGTGCCCGAGGGCGAGGACTGCCACGCGCGGCGCCGCGAGCTCAGCGAGATGCTGCGGCGAGACTTCGGGATCGCCCACACGACCCTCCAGGTGGAGCACGGCGACGCGCACGGACGGCCGGTCAAGGTGTCGCTCTCGGAGCGCGGCTCGGCATAGACTGCCCTCCGTGCCGCCCCGGGGCGCCGCACCACGACTCCTGATCGCGGCGCTCGCGGCCGCGGCCCTGGGCGCCGCGACCGCCGCCGCGCAGGCCCCGTCGGGGCCCTTCCAGGTCGTCGCCACCCCGAGCAGGCCCGCGAGACGCTGCCTCCCGGGGCGAGCCCGGGGGCGGTGAGCTGCGGCGTGGTCGGCGGCGGCCTGGTGTGGGTCACCGACGGGGTCGGGTCGGTCTTCACGATCCAGCCGTAACCTTGCGCGGTGCGCCGCGACGCCCGCATCGAGACCGCTCGCCTGCTCCTGCGCCCGCCGCGGGCCGATGACTTCCCCGCCTGGGCGGACTTCATGGCCGACGAGGAAGCCGCCCGCTTCATCGGCGGGCCGATGTCCCGCCCGGTCGCCTGGCGGGGGTTCCTGACCGTCGCGGGCGCGTGGTCGATCCAGGGCTTTGGGATGTTCTCGGTCATCGAGCGCGAGACGGGCGACTGGGTGGGCCGCCTCGGGCCATGGATGCCCGAGGGCTGGCCGGGCCCGGAGGTCGGCTACGGCATCGTCCCCTCACGCTGGGGGCGGGGCTACGCGACCGAGGGCGTCGCGGCGGCGATCGACTGGGCCCACGGCGAGCTGGGCTGGGACGACGTCATCCACTGCATCGACCCGGACAACGTCGCCTCGATCCGGGTCGCGGAGCGGCTGGGCGCGCGGCGGCGAGGGTGGGGGCGCCTGCCGGAGCCGCTGGACGCCCGGCCCGTCGAGATCTGGGGCCAGACGCGCGACGAATGGCGCGCGCGCCGCGGGGCGCGGCCCTGACCGTCGCGCTGGTCACGGCCTCGGTCGCGAGGGACCTCGACGACGACCTGCCGCCGCTCGGCGAGGCGCTGCGGCGGCGGGGCATCGCCGCCGAGGTGGTCGTTTGGGACGACCCCGCGGTCGACTGGGGTCGCTTCGCGCTGGCGGTGGTCCGCTCGGTCTGGGACTACCCGCGCCGGCGCGGCGAGCTGCTGGCCTGGGCCGAGGCGGCGGCCCGCGCGACGACCCTGCTCAACCCGCCCGCCATCCTCGCCTGGAGCAGCGACAAGCGCTACCTGGACGACCTGGCTGCCGCCGGCGTCCCGGTGGTCCCGACCGCCTTCGCGGCCCCGGGCGAGGCGATGGCCTGGCCCGCCGCCGACGAGGTCGTGGTCAAGCCGGTCGTCTCGGCCGGATCGCTCGACACGGACCGCTACCCCGCGGGCCGCCGGGCCGACGCCGAGGCGCACGTCGCGCGCCTCCACACCGACGGCCGGCCCGCGATGGCCCAGCCGTACATGGCCGGTGTGGAGCGGGCGGGCGAGACGGCGCTCGTGCACATCGGCGGCGCGTTCAGCCACGCGATCCGCAAGGGGCCGCTGCTGCTGCCCGGGCTGGAGGTCGTGGCGGGCCTGTTCGTGGAGGAGGACGTCGCGCCCGCGACGCCCGGCGAGGCCGAGCTCGCCGTGGCCCGCGCCGCCCTGGCCGCCGTCCCCGGCGGCGCGGGCGACCTGCTCTACGCCCGCGTCGACCTCGTGCCAGGGCCGGCCGGCCCGCTGGTGATCGAGCTCGAGCTCGTCGAGCCGTCCCTGTTCCTGGCCCACGCCCCCGGGGGCGCCGAGCGCCTCGCCGGCGAGATCGCCGCCCGCCTCACCAGCGCCCCAGCCTGACGCGGTCGCCGGGCGCGGCGCCGAGCCTGGCCGCGGCGCTGCCGCCGTTGACGGCGACCGCCACCATGCCGTGGCTGTCGACGTGCACCAGCATCCCCTTCGGCGCGACGTCGGCGAAGGCGCGCGCGACGGTGGCGGGGTGGCGGCGCTCGCCGGTCGAGACGGAGATCCGGTCGCCGCGCTCGAAGCCCGCGCGCGCCAGGTCGTCGCCGCCCGCCAGCAGCTCCAGGTTGCCGAAGCGGTCCACGATGACCGCCAGCGCCGTCACGGCGCCGGGCGCGACCTCCGGCGGCGGAAGGTCGGGACCCGCGAGCCCGGCGGGGTCGACGGCCTCGCCGAGATCGCCCAGTGCCGCGCCGGCGGCCAGGCGCGCGGCGGCCGGGGCGAGCAGGTCGCGGCCGTGGAAGGTCGCCGGCGCGTCCTCGGGCAGCGGCGGCAGCGCCACGGCCTGGCGGGCGCCGAGGTCCCTCGCCGCCGGCCCGAGCAGGCCGTTGTCCGGGCCCACGAGCGCCCCGCCGCCGGCCAGGGCGACCGCGACCGCGCGGCGCCCGGTGCCGACGCCGGGGTCGACCACGGCCACGACCACCGCGCCCGGCACCAGCGGCGCGAGGCGGCGCAGCACCAGGGCGCCGGCGCGGACGTCACCGGCCGGCAGGTCGTGGGCGAGGTCGATCCGGTCCGCCCCAGGGCAGCCCGCCGCGACGGCGGCGTGCAGCGCGCCCACGTGCTCGCTGCCCGGGCCGTAGTCGGTGAGCAGGGCGACGACCGGGCGCTCAGGGGGAGGCATCGTCCAGGAGCGCGGCCACGAGCCCGGGGATGCTGTGCTCGGCGGCCTCCGCGTCGACCCGCAGCCCCTCCTCGCGGGCCGTCGCGCTGGTGACCGGGCCGATCGAGACGACCCTCGGCCCGCCGGCCCGCAGCCGGGCCCGCTCCTCGGCGCCCAGGAGGCCGGCGAAGGCGCGGACGGTCGAGGACGCGGTGAAGGTGATGTAGTCGGCCTGCATGGCCTCGGCCAGCGCGGCCGGGTCGGCCGGCTCGGGCACGGCCTCGTAGAGCAGCACCTCGTCCACCCGGGCGCCGCGCCGCTCGAGGCCCTCGACCAGCTCGGGCCGGGACCCGGCGGCGCGCGCGACCAGGGCGCGGACGCCCTCCAGCGGCGCGTCGGCGAGCGCCTCCAGGATGCCCTCGGCGACGAAGCGATCGGGCACGAGGTCGGCGCGCACCCCACGGGCCGCCAGCCGCTCGGCCGTGGCCGGCCCGATGGCCACCACGGTGGCCGCCGCCGAGAGCGCGCGGGCGTCGCGGCCGCGGGCGGCGAGCGCGTCGAAGAGGGCGTCGACGCCGTTGACGCTGGTCAGCACCACCAGGCCGTAGTCGGCCAGGACCGCGAGCGCCGACTCGAGCTCGTCGCCGTCGGGCAGGCGCTCGATCCTGATCGCCGGCAGCTCGGTGACCGCCGCCCCCAGCGCGCGCAGCCGCTCGGACAGCTCGCTGGCCTGGGCGCGGGCGCGCGTGACGACCACCCGGCGGCCGCCGAGCGGCCCGTTCCCGCGGGCGATGGCCGGAGCCAGCGCCGCCACCGCCCCGACGACCACGACGGCCGGCGGGCCCAGGCCCTCCTCCTCGACCCGTCGCGCCAGCGTCCCCAAAGTGGCGACGGCGCTGCGCTGGCGCGGCGTCGTGCCCCACTGGACGGCCGCCGCGGGCTCGTCCGCCGGGCGGCCGGCCTCCAGCAGGGCGGCGGCGATGTCGCCGAGGCGTCCCATGCCCATCAGGATCACGAGCGTCCCCGGGACCGCCGCCAGGGCGGCCCAGTCCGTCTGCTCGGAGGGCTTGCCGGGGTCCTCGTGCCCGGTGACGACGGTGAAGGAGGTGGCGACCCCCCGGTGGGTGACGGGGATCCCCGCGGCCGCCGGCGCCGCGATCGCGCTCGTCACGCCGGGGACGACCTCGAAGGGCACCCCCGCGGCGGCGAGCGCCTCGGCCTCCTCGCCGCCGCGGCCGAAGACGAAGGGGTCGCCGCCCTTCAGCCGCACGACGCGCCGGCCGCGGCGGGCGCGCTCGACGAGCGCCGCGTTGATCTCCTCCTGGGTCATCGCGGCGCGCCCGGGCGCCTTGCCCGCGTCGACCAGCTCGGCGCCCGGGCGGCACAGGAGCAGGAGGGCCTCGGTGCCGAGGCGGTCGTGGACCACGACGTCGGCGCGCTCGAGCGCATCGCGGCCCGCCGCCGTGATCAGGCCCGGGGCGCCGGGCCCCGCGCCGACGAGATGGACGATGCCGCTCACCGCAGGATGGCCGCGACGGCGTCGGCGACCCGGCGGCCGAGCCCCTCGGGGTCGTCGGCCGGGCCCTCGCGCACGCTGCGGGCGCCCGCCCCGGCCTCCGTGCCGGCGAACCCGGTCAGGGTGAGCAGGCCGTCGCCCGCCGCCTCGCAGAGGGCCCCGACGGGCCGCATGCAGCCGCCGCCGAGGGCGCTCAGGAAGGCCCGCTCGGCCCGCAGGCATGCGTGGGCCGCGGGGTCGTCGAGTGCCGCGGCGGCCGCGGCCGCCCGCTCGTCGCCGGCCCGTCCCTCGACCGCCAGCAGGCCCTGGCCGGGCGCGGGCGTGCACTCGTCGGCCGAGAGCGGGGTCGTGCCCTCCGGCCAGAGGCCGAGGCGGCGCAGGCCCGCCGCGGCCAGCATGAGCGCGTCCGCCTCGCCGCGGGCGAGCTTGTCCAGGCGGGTCCCGACGTTGCCGCGGATGGGGACGGCGCTCACGTCGGGCCGCGCCGCGGCCAGCTGCGACGCCCGCCGCGGGCTGCCGGTCGCGACGCGCGCCCCGGGTCGCAGCCCCGCGAGGCCGCCCGGCGGCCCGACGACGACGTCGCGCGGGTCCTCGCGCGGCGGCACCGCGACGACCGCCAGCCCCTCGGGGAGCTCCGCGGGGAGGTCCTTGGCCGAGTGGACGGCCAGGTCGGCGCGCCCGTCCAGCAGCGCCTCCTCCAGCTCCTTCACGAACATGCCCCGGTCGGGGGCGGGCGCCCGGTCCTGGGCGCTCCAGCGGTCCCCCGTCGTCGTGAGCGGAAGGGCCTCGGCCTCATGGCCGGCGGCCCGCAGGCGCCCGGCGACGAGCTCGGTCTGGGCCAGCGCCAGGGGCGAGCGCCGGGTCGCGAGGATCAGGCGGACGGCCGCCGCGCCTCGAGGGCGAAGAGGTGGCGCAGGCTCTCCAGGTAGCGCAGGTCGTCGCCGTCCTCGGCCGCCTCGCGCACCCGGACGGTGGGCTCGTGGAGAAGCTTGCTCACGATCCCCTTGGTCAGGGCCTCGAGCCGCTCCCGGTCAGCGTCCGACAGGCCCTCCCACTGAGCCTCCATCCGCGCGAGCTCCGCGCGGCGGATCTCCTCCCCGCGGGCGTGGAGCGAGGCGATGGCCGGCGAGGCGCTCAGGCCCCGGCGCCATGCCGAGAAGCCCTGAACAGCGCCGATCACGAAGCCTTCGGCCCGCTCGGTCTCGAGCCGGCGGCCGTTGAGGTTGGTCTCGACGACCCGCTCGAGGTCGTCGATGTCGAAGAGGGCCACCCCCTCGACCTCGGCCACGGCCTCGTCCACGTCGCGCGGGACCGAGATGTCCACGATCACCATCGGCCGCTCGGCGCGGCCGGACATGACCGGCTCGAGCTCGGCGCGGCGCAGTATCGCGTGGGGCGCGTCGGTGGAGGAGATCACGATGTCGGCGCCGCGCAGCTCCTGGGCGAGGCTGTCGAAGCCGACGCCGCGGCCGCCGACGCGGCCCGCCAACTCGCGGGCGGTGCCGACGGTGCGGTTGGCGACAACGACCTCGCGGACGCCGTGGTCGACGAGCGCCCGCGCCGTCGTCTCCGCCATGCGGCCCGCGCCGATGACCAGGACCTGGCGCCCCGGGAGGTCGTCGAGGACCTCCTCGGCCAGCTCGACCGCCACCGCCGAGACCGACGCCGAGCCGCTGCCGATGCGGGTCTGCGCGCGCACCTGCTTGCCGACCTCGAGCGCCTTGCGGAAGAGCTGGTTCAGGACCGTCCCGGCCGCGCCCTCCTCGACGGCCAGCTCCCAGGCCTGGCGGACCTGCCCCTGGATCTCGCTCTCGCCCACCACCATCGAGTCGAGGCTCGACGCCACGCGGAAGAGCTGGGTCGCGGCGCGCTCGTCGCGGCGCACGTAGCGCGCGCAGGCCAGCTCGTCCTCGGAGATGTGCGTCCGGGCCACCAGCGCGGCGGCGAGGGCGTCCTCGGCCGCGAAGTGGTCGCCGACGGACGCGTAGATCTCGGTTCGGTTGCACGTGGAGAGCGCCACGGCCTCCGAGACCGTCGCGGAGGCGGTGAGCTCGCGGAGCAGTGCGCGCGCCTCCGACTCCGACAGGGCCGCCTTCTCGCGCTGGGCGACCGGAGCCGTCTTGTGGGAGAGGCCGAGGACCAGGAGGGTCATGCGACCTCCCGACGAGTCGCCGCGCCGTTGAGAGCGCGGATCAGACGAGGAGGGGTCATGCGACCTCCCGACGAGTCGCCGCGCCGTTGAGAGCGCGGATCAGACGAGGAGGG
>DATAGF010000229.1:0-5946 GCA_036257075.1 Miltoncostaeaceae bacterium | reverse complement strand
CACCGACGTCGTGGAGGAGCGCGGCGACGAGGCCATCGAGCGCGTGCGCGAGCTGACAGGCGGCGGCGCGCGCCACGTCATCGAGTGCGTCGGCACCGCCGGCTCCTTCGCCACCGCCATCGCGGCCGCCCGCCCGGGCGGCGTGGTGGGCCACGTGGGGGTGCCCGCCGAGCCGGTGGGCCTGCTCGACGCGCACATGCGCAACGTGCAGCTCCTGGGTGGCGTGGCGCCGGTGCGGTCCTACATCCCCGAGCTGATGGACGACGTGCTCGCCGGCCGGCTCGACCCGTCGCCGGTGCTGGACCTCGTCCTCCCGCTCGAGGAGGTGCCCGCCGGCTACGCGGCCATGGACGAGCGCCGCGCGATCAAGGCGCTGCTGACCACGGGCGCGGCCTGAGCCCGGGAGGGCTCAGGTGTTGAGCCCCTCCTGGGGCGTCCCGAACAGCCGCGCGGAATTCTCGTTGAGGTTCGCGAAGCGCTCGACGAGCTGGGCGGCGACCCGCCACCGGCCTCCGGCGTGCCGGACGCGCCAGGTGTGGAAGCAGTCGCCGGTGTACTCCTCGCTCACCGGCGAGGGCGGCTCCCAGCTGCGCAGGAAGAAGCGCAGCCGGGTGTGGGCCTCGACGTCCTCCCCGCCCTGGCCCCCGGAGCGGCCCTGCAGCTCCTGGATCTCGTGCCGCTCGTCGAAGAAGGGGCTGCGCGCGGCGAGGAAGTCGCGCAGCCCGTCGATCCCCGTCCAGAGGTGGCCGCCGACGAAGCCGGTCTCGAAGTCCGGGGTGAGGATCTCGTCCATCATGCGCTCGGGCTCGGGGTGTCCCTGGAGGATCCGCAGGTAGCGGCCGAGGACGTCGAGCAGCTCGTCGTCGGTGAGCGCGGGCGGCGCCACCCCGCGATCGTACCGCCGGGCGCCGCAGCGTGGCTGTGGAGCGCGGCACCGCCACTCCGCCCGGCCGGTCTGGACGTTCGGCGGCGGCCGACCTCAACGGTCAGCCAGTTTCCGGACTCCGGGTGGCGCTTAGTGTCGGTTCCGCTCGCCCGCCCCGGAGACGATCATGCCTGGCTCCATCCTGCGCGCCGCCGCGATGCTGGCGGTCGGCGGCGCCCTCAGCGCCCCGGCGCTCGCCCTCGACCCGGCCGACCAGGCGCGCTGGCAGGCGGCCGCCGACGCGGCCGGCGTCCCCCTGCTCGTCCCCGAGGCCCCGGGGTACGCGCTACAGCAGCTCGCCGCCCGCCGGCTGGCCTGCGGCGGCGACACCCTCGGGGACGCGGCCGCGCTCTGGCAGGCCCCTGACGGCCGGATCCTCAAGCTGGTCCAGGGGCAGCCGTACGGATGCGGCGAGGGCGCCCGCTGGACGCTCATCTCCGAGGTGGTCGTGGCGGGCAGGCCCGCCGCCTACTCCGCCTACGAGGGCGGCGGCGGGGCCGGCGGCGCCTGGGCGCTCGACTTCGAGCGCGACGGGCTGCGGCTGTCGCTCGAGGCGAGCTTCGACGACCGGGCGGCGCTCGTCGCCCTGGCCGAGAGCGCCGTCGTGGTGGCGCCCCGGCCGGGGCGGGCGCTGCGGCTGACCCGGCTCGCGGGCCAGGTGGTCAGGACCGTCGCCGCCGACACGGTGATCGTGAGCGCGGCCGGGCGGCGGTGGACCGTGCGCCTGGCCGGGGTGCGGGCGCCCCAGCCCGGCCGCGGCGGCCGCGCCGCGGGCTGTCGCTTCGGGAAGGCGCGCGGGCAGCTCAAGCGCGAGCTGCCCCGGGGCACCGCCGTGATCGTCGAGACCGATCCGCTGCGGCCGGCGCGCGACGCCCGGGGCCGCCTGGTCGCCTACGTGAGCCGGCGAGCCTTCGCCCCCTACCAGGTGGGGTCGATCACGACGAACTACGGGCTCGTCGCCGCCGGCGCGGCCCGCACCGTCCGGGGCCGCTTCCGCTACCGGACCCAGCTCGCGACCGCCGAGCGCGCGGCCCGCCTCGACCGCGCGGGCCTCTTCGCCGCGCCGTGCCGGGGCCGCACGAGCCCGCTGCCGCCCCCGCCGCCGCCCGAGCCGCCGGCGACCTCGGTCACGCCCGGTACGGCGACGACCCCCGTCCCGCCCGGGACGACGGCAGCGGACGCCGCCCGGCCGGAGTCAGGCTGAGGCTCGCCCGGGCCTGCGCGCCGACACGATGGCGCCGTGCAGGCCGTCCCGCACCTCGTGCGTGAAGCGCACCTCGGCGCCCTCGAAGCCGGCGTCGTCGAGGAGCCGCAGGTACTCGCCCGCGGACAGCGCCCCGGCGATGCAGCCGGCCCAGTCTCCCCGCTCGGCGCGCTCGGCCGGGGTCAGGCGGTCCTCGGCCACCACGTCGCTGATCCCGAGCCGGCCCCCAGGCCTGAGCACCCGGAAGGCCTCGGCGATCACCGCGCCCTTGTCGGGCGAGAGGTTCACGACGCAGTTCGAGATCACGACGTCGACCGTCTCGTCGGGCAGGGGGACCGCCTCGATCCGGCCCTCGAGGAACTCGACGTTGGTCGCGCCGGCCTCGGCGGCGTTGCGGCGCGCCAGGGCCAGCATCTCCGGGGTCATGTCGAGGCCGTAGGCCTTCCCCGACGGGCCCACCCGCCGGGCCGAGAGGAGCACGTCGATGCCGCCGCCCGAGCCGAGGTCGAGCACGACCTCCCCCTCGTTCAGCTCCGCGACGGCGACCGGGTTCCCGCAACCGAGGCTCGCGCTCAGGGCGGCCACGGGCAGGCCGCCGCGGTCCGGCTGCCCGTAGAGGGCGCCGCCGAAGGCCTCCTCCTGGCCCGGGCCGCAGCAGCCTCCCTCGCCCCGCGCGGCCGCGGCGTAGCGCCGCCGGACCCGCTCGACGACCTCGGCGTCGCTCACAGGTGCGGCCCGCGGCGGGCGAGGGCACGGACGTGATCGCGCTCGCGCTGGGCGCCGGCCCGGCACCGCGCGTCGCAGACCGCGCCGGTGCGCTCGTCGTAGGCGACCGAGGCGAGCGCGCGCCGCCGGATCCTCGTCAGGCGCAGCATCCGTCCTCCTCTCGTGGGTCCCCGAGCCAGGCGCCGAGCTCGGCCAGCGCCTCGGGCAGGACGTAGTAGTAGGCCCAGAGGCCGCGCCGCTCGGAGTCGACGAGGCCCGCCTCGCGCAGCACCCTCAGGTGGTGGGAGACCGTGGGCTGTCCGACGTCGAAGAGCGGCGTCAGCTCGCAGACGCACACCTTTCCGGCGTGGCGCCGCAGCACGTCGACGAGCTGGACGCGGATGGGGTCGCCCAGGGCCTTCGCGACATCGGCCAGCCGCTCGGCCCCCGCCCGGTCGACCTCCGGATGGACCAGGGGCTCGCAGCACGGCTCGCCCGCCGGGCGCTTCTGCTTCGGGGCCAACTCCAGCTCAACGCTCATCTATTCATATCTATCGATTGAAGCGATTCGTGTCAATGGAGTAGGCTGGTTGGGTGCCGGACCGGGGACCACGGCCGCGGGTGCTGTTCGTCTGCGTCCACAACGCGGGGCGCTCCCAGATGGCGGCCGGCTGGCTCCGCCACCTCGCGGCCGGCCGCGTCGAGGTCTTCTCCGGCGGCTCGGAGCCGGCCGCGGAGGTCAACCCCGGCGCGGTCCAGGCCATGGCCGAGGTCGGCATCGACATCGCCGGCGAGCGGCCGAGGCGCTGGAGCGAGGACGCGCTCGAGGCCGCCGACGTGGTGGTGACCATGGGCTGCGGGGATGAGTGCCCGTTCTTCCCCGGGAAGCGCTACCTGGACTGGGACCTCGAGGACCCCGCCGGGAGGGGCCTCGACGAGATCCGGCCCATCAGGGATGAGATCGAGCGTCGCGTCCGGTCGCTCGTCGCCGATCTCGGTGTCAGCCCGGACGAGGAACCGGCGCACCCGGGTCGATGACGTCGAAGAAGCTCAGCCCGATCGGCCGGCGCGGGTATCGGCCGCCGACGTAGGGCCAGACGCGCCACACGTACCGACGCCCGTACGAGAGCTTCGCCCGCGGCACGCGCATGCGCGGCCCGGCGGGGAAGACGGAGAGCACCTTCCGGGCCGTGCCCCCCTCGAGCAGGAAGAGCTGCACGTTGTAGAGGCTGGCCCGCGCGTTGGGGCGCCACCGCAGCAGCGGCCGCAGGGTCGTCACCACCCTCCCGGCCGGCGGTGACAGGAGGTGAGCCCGCCGCGGGGCCGGCGGCCCCATCAGGGGCGGCGGCGGCGGCCTCGCTGTACGGGCCGCGAGCGGCGCGATCTGGACGGACCGCGGCGGCCCGAGCGGCGCGGGCGGCGCGGGCGGCGCGACGGCGTAGTCGACGCGCGCGGTGGCCGCGTTCCCCGCGTCGTCGACCGCCCGCACCTCGAAGCTCGCGGGCCCCGCGGTTGCGGTCGGCAGGGGCTGGCCGTCGCGGACGGGCCCCGCGCAGGTCGCGGCGCCCGAGCACGAATAGCGCGCGGCGACCGCCTGGCCCTGGACGTAGACGGCCGCCGCGCGGGGCTCGACGATCTCGATCCGCGGCGGGGCGGTGTCCACGCGGAAGCGCCGGGTCGCCTCGTCATCGTCGTCATCGCGGCCGCCGTCGCCGCTTTTGTCGTTTCGGACCGTGAGGACGTGCTGGCCGTCGGAGATCGGCCTGAGGGAGAGGACCGCGACGGCCGACGGCTCGCGGACCCAGCGGCCGCCGTCGAGCCGCCACTCCATCCGCCGCCTCCCGTCGGCCGTGATCGTGTAGGTCGGGGTCGGGGAGGCGGCGTTCCAGACGTCACCGTCGGCGCCCGAGATCGAGGGCGCGGCGCCGGCCGCCGCCGGGACGACGAGCCCGACGACGACGCCTCCAATCGCGAGCCGGACGACCTTCACCGGCAGCGCACCGCGCCACGTCCCGAGCGCATCCGAGCAGGCAGCGGGGGGTGGCTGGTCAAGCCGTTCCCACGGAGCGCCACAGCTGGCTCCACACGGGCACCGCGTCCTGGTCGTGCCCGCTCCAGGCGTCCGTGCGATCGCGGGCCAGTTCGTCCTCGCCGACAGCAGGACGGTATGCCCTCGCGCGCACGGGGTCCAGCCCTCGCCCGGGATATCGCGGATCAGTCTCGGCGCCCGTGGCGGATCGCCTGCGAAACGCCCCTCACGTCGCCGGAAGCTGCTCCAGGTGAGAAACCCGCGTGGCGTCGAGCGTGTCGTGAGCGAGCACCGGCGTCCACGCCGGGTCGAACACGAGCTGCCTGATCGTTGGCTGCGATCTCGCCATTCTCAGCGAGGGAAGGGCCCAGCCGCCAGCATTCGAGTGTCCCAAGACGAACCATCGCGCCAGGTTGGTACGCACACAGGCGGTGCTGCGGTCAGAGGCGACGGACGGAGAAGTAGCTGATGCCGAGCGGGTAGGACGAATAGCCCCGACGCAGCTGGGGCCAGACGCGCCAGATGTACCGGTTGCCCCAACCGATGCGGCGGGCGGGCACCCTGAACCGGTTCACCCGGGGGAACGCCGACACGACCTTCTTGATCGAGGCGTCCCCGAGGAGCCGGAAGACCTGGACGTTGTACAGCCTGGCGCCCGGCCGAGCCTTCCAGCGCAGAAGCGGCCGACGTGTCCAAATCATGACGCCGGCCGCCGGCCGAAGATCGGCCGCGTTGATGAGGGTCAGGGTGATCGGGTTGGAGGGCGGCGACCCAGGGCCGCCTGCCGGCACTTGGACGGGCTCCGCCGAGGGGACGGTGGCGCGGACGAGGTAGTCCACCAAGCTCACGGCCTCATTTCCGGCGTCGTCGAGGGCCCTGACGCTGAAGCTGGCCGGCCCGGTCTGCGAGGTGTCGAGGGCCGCGCCCGGGGGCAACGTGCCGGTGCACGCCACGGCGTCCTGGCAGGAGTAGTCGGCCAGGAGCCGGGCGTTCTGTCCGATCTGCATCCCACTGGTCGGCTGCCGGACCGTGATCCGCGGCGGCGTCAGGTCGACGCGGAAGGCGCGCTCGGTGTCACCGGCT
>DATAGF010000224.1:0-7271 GCA_036257075.1 Miltoncostaeaceae bacterium | reverse complement strand
CGGCTAGCGGTACTCGCGCAGGTAGCGCTCGAACTGGCGGAGGTGGCCCTCCTCGTCGCGCAGGATCTCGATGACCATGTCCTGCGTCGCCCAGTCGACGCCGTCGCACGCCTCGATGATCCGGAGGTAGTGCTCGACCGCGCCCTTCTCGGCGGTGATGACGCCCTCGATCACGCTCACGACGTCGGTCGCGTCGTCGGACGGCTGCAGGTAGGGCTGGTCGGAGCTGAACTCGGCCGAGCCGGGCGGCGTGCCGTAGAGCTCCTTGATGCGCCCGGCGAACCTGCGCGCGTGGCCGAGCTCCTCGTCGACGTCCTCCGACAGCGCCTCGGCGATCTCCTCCGCGCGCACGCCGTCGAGGTTCTCGGCGTTGGCGAGGTAGCTCATCACCGTCTCCATCTCCATCCAGTAGGCCTGCCGCAGCAGCTCGAGGATCTCCTCGCGCTTGGCGGTCTGGGCCTCGGAGAGGATCCCGGTGGACACCCTGCTGGTGGTCGTCATCGCGCGCTCCTTCGCCTCGCTCGTCTCGATCTCTGCAGGAGTTATAGCAACCCCTTTAAAGATACTCAGATGTAAGGGAAGCCTACGAGTTGCGCTAGAGTCCGCCCATGATCGACCAGCAGGAGCGCCTGCGTGATGCCCTCCGCGCGCGCGGCCAGCGCGTCACGCCCCAGCGGCTGATGATCGCCGCCGCCGTGCGCGACCTCGACCGCCACGCCACGGCGGAGCAGATCTTCACCGACGTCGCCGGCCGCATGCCGGGCGTCTCGCTGCCGACGGTCTACGCGACCCTGGACCTGCTGGAGGAGATCGGCCTCGTGCGCCGCGTCGCGACCGAGGGCGGCACGGCCGTCTACGACCCGCGCACCGACCAGCACCACCACCTGGTCTGCCGCCGCTGCGGCGCCATCGCCGACGTCGACGGCGACGTCGACCCCGCCCAGCTGCTGTCGGCCGCCCGGGGCGTCGGCTTCGCGCCCGACGAGGCCCAGGTGGTCATCCGGGGGCTGTGCGCCTCCTGCGGGGCGGGGACCGCTTAGGCCGCCAGGACGGACCCGGCGAAGCGCACCGACAGCGCCCCGTCCCCGACGGCGCCCGCCACCCGGTTGGTGGCGCCTGCTCGGACGTCACCCGCCGCGAAGACTCCGGGGCGCACCGTCTCGAGCATGAACGGAGCGCGGTCGCGCTGCGGCCACTGGAAGCGCCCCTCGCAACCCGCCGCGCCCGGTCCGCAGAGGACGTAGCCGGCCGCGTCGGTCTCGAGGACGTCCTTCGCCGGGTCCGTGCACGGGTCGGCGCCGATCATCACGAACACCGCGCGCGTCGGCACGCGCCTCTCGTCGCCGGATGCGTCCCGCAGCGTCACCGCCTCGAGCGACTGGCGGCCGTGGACGGCCACGACCTCCGTCCCGGTGAGGATCTCGATCCGCGGCGAGCGGGTGACCCGGTCGACGAGGTACCGCGACATGGTGGCGGACAGCGCACCCGACCGGACGACCATCCGCACGCTGCGCGCGTGCCGCGCCAGATGGGTCGCCGCCTGGCCCGCCGAGTTGCCCCCGCCGACGACGACGACGTCCTCGTCCTGGAAGCGCTCGGGGTCGGCCGGCATCGCCGCGTGGTAGAGCCCCGCGCCCTGGAGGCGCCCGGCATCGGCCACGTCGAGCTCCCGCCACCGCGCTCCGGTCGCCAGGACGACCGTCCGCGCGATCACGTGCTGGCCGTCGTCCAGGTCCACCCGGACCAGGTCCTCGGGGCCGTCGGCCAGCTCGACCGCCGGGTGGTAGCTCGAAAGGACCGCGGCGAAGCGCCGCGCCTGCAACGTCGCCGCCCGGGTGAGGTCGGTGCCGGAGATGCCGTTGGGGAAGCCGAGGTAGTTCTCGATCCGGCTGCTGGTGCCCGCCTGCCCTCCCGGACCCCACTCCTCGGCGACGAACACGCTGAACCCCTCCGATCCTGCCGCCACCGCGGCGGCGAGCCCCGCCGGCCCGCCGCCGAGCACGACGACGTCGAACCGCTGCCCGTCCACCTCGGCGCGCAGGCCGAGCTCGTTGGCCAGCTGGGCAGGGGAGGGGTTGCGGAGCACGCGGTCGTACCGGACGAGGACCGGGGTCTCCTCGCGCGGGATCTCGAGGTAGTCCAGGTACTTCTCGCCGAGCGGGTCGAGGTCGACGTCGTGGAACGCGAGCGGTACGAGGTTGCGCTCGAGCAGGTCGCGCACGCGGAACGCCCGCCGCGAGCCGCGCTCAGCGATCAGGTGGAGGACGCCGTGCTGTCCTTCCTCGTGCCAGGTGCGGCGAGCCAGGAGGGTTCCGAGCACGAGCTCGCCCAACTCCGGCTTGCCCGCGATCATCGCGCGCAATTGCTCACGCTCGAACGCGATCGTGTCGGTGGGCTCGGCCGCGACGCACTCCGCCACGGCCGGCTCGCCGGTGAAGGTCGCGATGTCCCCGATGAAGTTCCTGCTGTCAGCCTCCGCGATCCAGATCTCCTTGCCCGGCTTGTGATCGAGGAAGTTGACCCGGCCGCGTTCGATCACGAAGAAGGGCGCATCGCGCTGGCCCTGCTCGTAGAGCACCTCGCCGGGCTCGAACGAGCGCCGTTCGCCCTTCTCGGCCAGCCACGCCATCTTGTCCTCGGGCAGCCGCGGGTAGAGCGTCGGGTCGTCGAGGCTCGGGAAGCGCTCCGACCGGATCCGGGTGGTCGTCACCGGTCGAACGCTAGCGGAGGACTAGCGGGTGCGGCCGTCGCGCTCTCGCGCCGGGGGCGCGGACGTCCCCACCCGGGCGCGCCAGGCGGCGAAGCGCCCCTCGGGCGTCTCGAGCCACTCGCGCAGATCCCGCTCGAAGCGGCCCCAGAGGCGGGCGCGCGCGCCGTACCGCGGAAACGCCTCGCGGTCGTCCGTCCGCACCTCGTTCATAAGGTGAACCTAACACATCAGGCATGCGGGCCGAGGCGTCAGCCGAGGGCGCGCAGCCCGGTCGCGACGTCGCGGGTCCGCGAGGGCGCGGCGGCGGCGCCCGCCGGGTCGGCGAGGGGCGTGACGTTGACGAGGTCGACGTGCTCCATGCCCGCCGCGCGGAACGGCGCGAGCCGGGCGACGACGTCGTCGGGTGTGCCCCAGAAGTAGTAGCCACGCAGGACCTCGCCCGGCACGGCGGCCGCGGCGGCGAGCGCCTCCTCCCGCGCCAGCTCGGTCGGCACGAAGTCGAGCAGGCCCCAGCGGCTGGCGAGCGGGTGCTCGGCGCCGGCGCGCTCGAACTCCTCGGCGGGGGCCGTGAGGGCGATCAGGCGCAGCAGCAGCGAGTCGAGCAGGCGCTCGACGGCGTCGCGGTCCTCGTGGACGACCATCCAGGCATAGAGGCCGGCCGTCACCGCGCCCTCGGGCCGGCCGGCCGCGACCGACGCCCGCCGCAGCGCCGCCAGGGCGCGGCCGTAGCCGGCCGGGTCGAGGATGTTCGGCAGCCACCCGTCCGCCAGGCGGCCGGTCGCCTCCAGCACCCGCGGCCGGTGGGTGGCCATCCAGATCGGCGGTGGCCGGTCGCCGACCGGCTCCAGGCCCAGGATCGCGTTCCGCAGCGTGAAGTGGTCGCCCGCGAAGTCCACGGGCTCGGTCGTCGACCAGAGCAGCCGGATCACCTCGACGGCCTCGATCAGCCGCGAGGCGGTGCGCTCGTAGCGCAGCCCGAAGGGCACGATGTTCTCGGCCTCGCCGGCGCCGATGCCGAGCACGGCCCGCCCGCCCGTCGCGTGGTCGAGGGTCAGGAAGCTCTGCGCCAGCACGGCGGGATGGCGGCGAACCGGGTCGGTCACGCCGGTGCCGAGCCGGATCCGCTCGGTCGCCTGAGCCGCGGCGGCCATGAGCGGCAGGGGGTCGAAGAAGACGTGAGGTGTCCGCGCCTGCGCGGCCTGGGGCACCAGGTCGGGCGTCCACACCCCCGGCGGGAACCAGTGCAGGAAGTGGTCCGAGTACCAGACGACGTCGAACCCGTCGGCCTCGAGGGACTGCGCCTGGGCCACCACCGCCGCGAACGGCGGGCGCGTGATGCCCAGCGCTCCGATCTCCAGCGCGCGCACGCCCGGCACGCTACGCGTCGACAAGCGGCCGCGGCGAGGGCTGCTGCTAAGGTCGGCGCGATGAGCAGGCCACCCGCCGTTGCGGCCACCGGGCCGGCCGCCGGCTCGGACGCTCGCGAGCGGATCCTCGAGGCTGCGTACGAGCTGTTCTCGCACCACGGCGTCCGCGCCGTGGGAATCGACTCGATCATCGAGCGCTCGGGGGTCGCCCGGATGACCCTGTACCGGCACTTCGCCTCGAAGGACGCCCTGGTGCTGGCGTTCCTCGAGCGCCGGGAGGAGCGCTGGACGAACGCGTGGCTCCAGGGCGAGGTCGAGCGTCGCGCCGCCGACCCCCGCGAGCGGCTGCTGGCGATCTTCGACGTCTTCGACGAGTGGTTCCAGCGCCCCGACTTCGAGGGCTGCTCGTTCATCAACGTGCTCCTCGAGGTCTCCGATCCCGCCCACGACCTCTACCGGGCCAGCGCCGACCACCTCGCGCGCATCCGCGCCTTCATCGAGCGCCTCGCCACCGAGGCGGGCGTCGCCGACCCGGACGACTTCGCCCGGCAGTGGCACATCCTCATGAAGGGCTCGATCGTGTCGGCCGGCGAGGGCGACCTGTGGGCGGCACGCCGCGCCCGAGAGGTGGGCGCGCTGCTCCTCGCGCAGAAGACCGCGCGCGCGGCCTAGAAATCCCCGGCGCCCCGCCGGAGGGGGACGATGGCGTCGTGGATCCGGTGGAGCTCCTCGGTGGCGAGGCCCGCGAGGCCGAAGTCGACGCCCGCCAGCGCGCGGGCGGCGACGACCACGACGCGGCGCCCCTCCGGGGTGATCTCGGCGAGGACGGTGCGGCGGTCGCCGTCTGACGAGGCCCGGCGGGCCAGCCCGTCGCGCTCGAGGCGGTTCACCGTGTTGGTGACGCTGGTCGGGTGGACCTGGAGCCGCGCGCCGATCTTGCCCATCGGGAGGGCGCCGCGGCGCGAGAACGAGAGCAGGGCGAGGGCCTCGAAGCGGGAGAAGGTGAGGCCGAAGGGGGCGAGGGCGGCGTCGGCGCGGGCGAGGACGATCTGCTGGGCGCGGACGATCGAGATGGCCGCGACCATGGCGTCGGGCCGGCTCCAGTCGACCGCCTCCCAGTTGCGCCGGGCCTCGGCGACGAGGTCGAAGTCGAGGGGCATCGCGCCATGCTACGTCGTGATGTAGCTTTGACATCCAACTATTGAACGTCCAGCGGATTGGGGGAGCCGTGTCGGAGGGCCAGGGCCCCGAGGACGCCCGGCGCGACTGGGAGGAGGCCTACGGCGCGGCGCCGCTCCGCGAGGGGCCGTTCGAGACGATGTCCGGCGTCCCGGTCGACCCGGTCTATGGGGATCCGCCCTACCCGGGCGCCTACCCGTACACCCGCGGCGTGTACCCGTCGATGTACCGCTCGAGGCTCTGGACGATGCGGATGTTCGCCGGCTTCGGGACGGCCGACGACACGAACCGGCGCTTCAAGGAGATCCTGAGGACGGGCGGGACCGGCCTGTCCACCGCCTTCGACATGCCCACCCTGATGGGCCGCGACTCCGACCACCGCATCTCGCGGGGCGAGGTCGGCCGGGCCGGGGTCGCCGTCGACACCCTCGTGGACATCGAGGACCTCTTCGAGGGGATCGACCTCGGGGCGGTCTCGACCTCGATGACCATCAACGGCCCGGCCGCGATCGCCCTCGCGATGTACGTCGCGGCCGCCGAGAAGCGGGGCGTCCCGCGCGCCGCTCTGGGCGGAACGATCCAGAACGACATCCTCAAGGAGTACCAGGCCCAGAAGGAGTACATCTTCCCGCCGCGCCCATCGGTGCGCCTGGTGACGGACATGATCGCGTTCACCGCCGCCGAGATGCCGCGCTGGCACCCGGTCTCGATCTCCGGCTACCACATCCGCGAGGCCGGCAGCACGGCGGCCCAGGAGCTCGCCTTCACGCTGGCCAACGGCTTCGCCTACGTCGAGGCCGCCATCGCGGCGGGGCTCGACGTCGACGCCTTCGCCCCCCGGCTGAGCTTCTTCTTCAACTGCCACATCGACTTCTTCGAGGAGATCGGCAAGCTGCGCGCCGCCCGGCGCATCTGGGCGAGGTGGATGCGCGAGCGCTACGGCGCGACGGACGAGCGCAGCCTGCTCTGCCGCTTCCACACCCAAACCGCGGGCGTCTCGCTCACCGCCACCCAGCCCGAGGTCAACATCGCCCGCGTCGCGGTGCAGGCGCTCGCCGCCGCCCTCGCCGGCACCCAGAGCCTGCACACCGACAGCTACGACGAGGCCCTGGCCCTCCCGACCGACAGGGCCGTGCGCATCGCCCTGCGGACCCAGCAGGTCGTGGCCCACGAGACCGGCGTGGCGAACGTGGCGGACCCGCTCGGGGGCTCGGACTACGTGGAGTGGATGACCGACGAGATGGAGCGCCAGGCCGAGGAGGTCTTCGAGCACCTCCTGGAGCTCGGCGACGGCTCGATCCTCGAGGGCGCCTACGAGGGCATCGACAACGGCTACTTCGTCGGGCAGATCGCCGACTCGGCCTACCGGTTCGAGCGCGAGGTGAACGCGGGCCGCAGGATCATCGTCGGGGTCAACGCCTTCACCGACGGCAACGAGGACAGGGTCGACGACACGCTGCGCATCGACCCCGCCGTCGAGGAGTACCAGCTGCGCCGCCTCGCCAACGTGCGCTCAGAGCGCGACGCGACCGCC
Organism: Miltoncostaeaceae bacterium; assembly: GCA_036257075.1. Taxonomy (GTDB): domain Bacteria; phylum Actinomycetota; class Thermoleophilia; order Miltoncostaeales; family Miltoncostaeaceae; genus DATAGF01. The sequence continues at coordinate 481 of DATAGF010000224.1, read as the reverse complement.
GTCGAGGACGCCCTCGACGCGCTGGCGATCAGCGCCACCGACCCGAGCCGGAACCTCATGCCGCCGCTCATCGAGGCCGTGCGCGCCCACGCGACCGAGGGCGAGGTCGTCGGCGCCCTGGAGGCCGTGTTCGGCACCTACGTCGAGCGGATCGTGGTGTGACGGCCGGGCCGGCGACCAGGGTGGTCCTCGCCAAGCTCGGCCTCGACGGGCACGACCGCGGGCTCAAGGTCGTCGCGCGCACCCTCCGCGACGCGGGGATGGAGGTGGTCTACCTCGGGCTGCGCCAGTCGCCCGAGGGCGTCGCGAGCGTCTGCGAGCAGGAGGACGCCGACGTCGTGGGCATCTCGATGCACAACGCGAGCCACCTGACGCTCGCCCCGATGATGGTCGCCGCGCTCCGCGACCTGGGGCTCGCGACGCCGGTCGTGATCGGCGGCATCATCCCCGACCGCGACCTCGTCGCGCTGCGCGAGGCCGG
>DATAGF010000219.1:0-3392 GCA_036257075.1 Miltoncostaeaceae bacterium | reverse complement strand
GCCCCTCCGTCGGGCCTTCAGCGCCTCCGGAGGACCGTCAGCCTCGCCCGCGGCCCGGCCGAGGCGGCGTGCGAGGCGCTGGCCGCCACGGCCGCCCGGATGGCCCAGCGGCCGAGGGACCGCAGCCCGACCGCGAAGCGGAAGCGGCCCTCGGACGTGGTGACCGCCGTGCCGACCCGGACCCAGCGGCCCTTCACCAGGCGCTGCACCTGGAGCCGCGTCCGCCGCAGCGCGGGGAGGGTGCTCCCGCGGCACAGGAGGCGCGCCCCGCGCCGGACGGCGACGCGGGTGCCGGTCGGCACCTCCGTCGCGCCCGCGGCGCAGCGGTAGCGCAGGCGCGCCGCCGTCCGCAGCGGCGCCTGCTGCGGGCCGGGCCCCGTGGGCGGCGCCGGCGGGGCCGGCGGCGGCTGGGGCGCGGCGAAGGCGGCGGCCGCTCGCATGGCCGCCTCCGCGTCGATCAGCCCGGCCCCGTACTGCACGTCGCGGCCGGGGGGGCCGGCGTCGACCGCGGTCGCCTCGATGAGGCCCTTCGTCTGCTCGGCCGTGATGTCCGGGCGCAGGTCGCGCACCAGGCCGGCCAGCCCGGCGACGATCGGGGAGGCCATCGAGGTGCCGCTCAGGGCGAAGTAGCCGGGCAGCCGGCCGCCGCCCGACAGGGGCTGCCCCGGCGCCCTCGTGTCCCACGTCGACAGGATCTGGACGCCTGGCGCGGCCACGTCGACGTAGTCCCCGTTGGTGGAGAACGGGGCGATCGTCCCGGACGGGGTGAGAGCGCCGACGGCCAGCACCTGCGGCAGGGCGGCCGGGTAGAGGGGCACACCGGGCGCGCTCATCTGGTTGTTGCCGGCCGCGGCCACCGGCAGCACGTCGCGCGAGGCGGCGTACTCCACCGCGTCGGCCAGGGCCGGGTGGTTGGTGCCGGTGCCGAAGGACATGTTGATGACGCGGGCGCCGGCGCCGGTCGCCCACACGATCCCGTCGACGACGTTGCCCACGAAGAGGGCGTCGCCGACCCCGGAGGGCACGGTGAGGGTCACCTTGACCGGGAGGAGGGCGATGTCGTACCCGGCGCCCGAGACCCCCTGGCCGTTGCCGGTCGCGGCGCCCGCCAGGCCGGCGACGTGGGAGCCGTGCAGGTCGTTGTCGTCGGGCGAGGCGTTGGCCTCGGCGATCTGGTCGCCCGAGGCCCGCACGTCCGCCGAGCCGTAGGCGGCGGTCTGGCGCTCGGCGTTGTACGCGCCGGCGACCTTGGCGGCGAGGTCGGGGTGCTGGGTGTCGATCTCGCTGTCGAGCGCCGCGACCCGGGTCGCCGCGCTCCCGCGCCCGATGTCCCAGGCGGTGATGAAGCGCGCCTGGCGCCAGGGCCAGTCGGTGCTCGCGCCGCCGATGGTCCCCGGGGAGGCCGTGAAGGTGTCGTCGGGGACGACCTGCGTCTCGAGGACGTCGCCGCGGCGCTGCCAGTCGAGGCGGAAGACGCGGGGGTCGTCGAGCAGCCGCTCGCGCGCGCGGGCCGGGTCGCCGCCGGGCAGCTCGAACTCGGCCCAGCGGATGGCCGGGAAGGCGCGCGCCAGCGTGACCCCGGCGTCGCGGGCGACGTCGCGGGCGTCACCGCCCGCGGGCAGCTTGGCCAGCACGGAGGGCGAGCCGGCCGCCGGCGCCGCCGCCAGGACGGCGGAGATCAGCGCCGCCGCGATGGCGACGATGCGCCTCATCCCGCGTAGAGCCCCACGCCGTGGACGTCGTGAGCCGCGTCCATGACCGTCTCTGCGACAGTAGGGTGGGCGTGGATCATGAGCCCGACCTCTCGGGCGGAAATTCCGTAGAGAAGCGCCAAGCCGAGCTCGTGGATCAGGTCGGTGGCGTGCGGTCCCATGATCGTCGCGCCCACGAGCCGGTCCGAGGAGCGGTCCACCACCATGCGGCAGAAGCCGAGCGTCTCGCCGAGGGCGAGCGCCTTGCCGTTGGCGCCGAGGCGGCCGGTGCCCACGGTCACATCCATGCCGGCCTCGCGCGCGGCCTCCTCGGTCAGCCCCACCCGCGCGATCTCCGGCAGCGTGTAGACGCAGGTGGGGACCAGCGCCCGGTCGAGGACCCGCGGCCCGTCGAGGGCGGTCTCGACGGCGTTGGCGCCCTCGGCCTGGCCGAGGTGCGCGAGCTGCGGGCCCGGGACGGCGTCGCCGACGGCGTAGACGTCGCCGACCCCCGTGCGCAGGTGCTCGTCGACGACGATCAGCCCCCGCTCGGTGCGGATGCCGAGCTCCTCCAGGCCGATGTCGGCCGTGTTCGGAGCCCGCCCGTCGGCCACCAGCGCGCGGGCCGCCGAGCGCTCGGAGCCGTCGGCGAGGCGCACGGCGAGGCCGTCTGGCCGGTATTCCAGGACCTCCTCGACCGTGGTCCCGGTCAGCACCTCGACGTCCTGGCGCCGCAGGGCCTGGGTCATCGTCTGGCTGACGCGGCGCTCCTCGGTCGCGAGGATCGCCGGCAGCGCCTCGACCAGCGTCACCCGGCAGCCGAGGGGGGCGAGCATCGAGGCGAACTCGCAGCCGATGATCCCGCCCCCCACGATGATCATGCTCTCGGGCAGCTCCTCCATCTCGAGCGCCGTGGTGGAGTTCAGGACGGCCGGCTGCTCCGGGTCGAGGACCGGCAGGCGCGACGGCTCCGACCCCGTGGCGATCACGATCGTCGGCGCCGACAGCTCCTGGACGCCGTCGGCGGTCTCCACCTCGACCCGGTCGGGCCGCGTGAGCCAGCCGTCCCCGCGCACCACGGTCACGCCGCGGCGCTCGCAGGCCTGCTCGACCCCGCCCCGCATGCGCGCGGCGATGCCCATGGCGCGCTCGAGCATCGCCGGCCAGTCCACGCCCACCTCGCCGAGCGCGACGCCCCAGTCCGAGGCCTCGCGCAGGCGCGAGACCAGCTCCGAGGACGCCAGCAGCGCCTTGGTCGGGATGCAGCCGCGGTTGACGCAGGTGCCGCCGAGCAGGTCCCGCTCGACCAGGATCGCGCTCGCGCCGAGCTGCGCCGCCCTCAGGGCCGCGACGTCGCCCGCCGGCCCGCCGCCGAGCACCAGGACGCGGGCGTCCGGCACGGCTAGCCGGGGCGGGGCTGCCGGACGACCGGGGTGCGGGCGGCGGCCGCCTCGTCGAGGCGCCGCACCGGGGTGGAGTAGGGCGCCTGGCGGGCGATCTCGGGGTCCTCGGCCGCCTCGCGCAGGATCTCGCCGACGACCTCCGCGAAGCCCTCGAGCGTCTCGCGCGTCTCGGTCTCGGTCGGCTCCACGAGCAGGGCCTCCTCCACCAGCAGGGGGAAGTAGACCGTGGGCGGGTGGTAGCCGAAGTCGAGCAGGCGCTTGGCCAGGTCGGTCGTGCGGATGCCGAGGTCGCGCTTCA
>DATAGF010000214.1:0-12382 GCA_036257075.1 Miltoncostaeaceae bacterium | reverse complement strand
CGCCGCCGCCGCCCGTCGGCTCCTCGGCCGGGGCGCTGCCGTCCTGATCCCCCGGCGCCGAGGGCTCGTCGGGCGCGGTGCCGGCCTTCGGCGCGCCGCGCTTGGGCTTGGGGGTCGGGCCGAGCTCGACGAAGGCGTCCTGGGGCGAGTAATGCCAGGTGTAGGTCTCGTCGCGCTTGAGCTCGTCGCCCTGCCAGACCTCCCTCGGGTAGCTGACCGTGAAGCCCTGCCCGCCCGAGTACTGCTCGACCACGCGGGCGCCGGGCTCCAGATCGGGGTTGACGGTCTCATTGATCTCCGGCTCCTCGAAGTCGCTCCGCTCGCCGGTCTCGGTCTCCACCCGGCGCCCCAGCTTGGAGGAGTAGAAGCGGATCGTGACGGCGTTGTCGCCCGCGACGGCGTCGATGAGCACGCCCGCGTCCCAGTCGTTGCGGAAGACCAGGTCGGGCCCGCCGTAGGACAGGGTGGCCTCGCGGCCCTCGGGGTAGCGCGAGATCCAGAACTGGTGCGGGGTGTGGTCGATGAGCTCCATCCCCGCGAAGAAGGCGGTGTTGTAGAGGGTGGTCGAGACCTGGGAGACGCCGCCGCCGACGCCGTCCTCGAGCTTGCCGCCCAGGATCTGCGGCGCCTCGACGTACCCGCGCTCGGTGGTCCGCGGGCCGAGGGCGTCGTTCAGCGAGAAGGTCCAGCCCGGCCTGATCACCCACCCGTCGAGCGTCTTCGCCGCGCGCTGGATGTTGCTGACGCGCGCCTCGCAGCAGTTGTACGGCGTGGAGAACTCCGAGACCAGCTCGGTGATGTTCAGGGCGCGGGCCTCGTCGGTCGTCAGCTCGGGCTGGCTGACCTCGAAGCGGGCCCGCACCGCCGGCGTGCCCGGGGCGTCGACGATCGAGGCGGCGATGGCCTCCATGTCCAGCCTGCGCCCCACCCGCGAGGGCAGGAGCGTGGCGGTCGCCCCGTTCAGCCTCCAGGAGGCGTCGCGGGCCGGCTGCTCGCGGGTCGAGTAGGCCGACGCGATCCTGTCGTAGAGGGTGTCCTGGTCGAGCCGGACCTCGAGATCGGGCGGGTCCGGCGCGAAGCGCAGGGCGGAGCGCAGGACGGACGGCTCGATCGGGACGCCGCGTCCCTGGAACTCCACCTCGACGGGCCGGGCCACCACACGCAGGGCGACCTCGCGGGCGGCCGCCGCCGCCTCCTCGGAGACTGGCGGCGGCTGCGGTCCGACCTCCACGTCGATCGGCTCCTCGGGCATCGCGGCGACCTCGTCGCGGAGGGCGAACTCGTCGATGCCGAAGCCGCCCTTGCCGGGCACGACCACGATGTCGTCCTTCGTGACGCGCAGGCGGGCGGGCACGGGCGGGTCGTCGAGGTCGCCGGCGACGCGATCGACCAGGGCGTTGACCCTGGCCTGGCGGACGGTGAAGCCGATGTCCACCTCGCGCGTCGGCGCGACCCCGAGGCCGCCGAGGATCCTCCCGCCGAGGCTGCGCGGCTCGAGCGCCTCCGCCACCGCGCGGTCGATCTGGGGGCGGGCCCCGAGGCTCCTGCGCGCGACCCTGATCGGGCGGTCGGGCTCGTCGTCGCGCACGATCACGATCGGCTGGGCCATGAGCTGGCGGGCCCGGTAGCGCACGGCCCGCTCGACCTCGTCGGGGCTCAGCCCGCTCACGTTGACGCCCTCGACCTCGACCCCGGCGGGGGCGTCGCCGTCGTCGCTCGCCGCGCCGAGGGCCGCGCCCACGCCGAGCACGATCACCAGCAGCCCGAGCAGGCCCGCGACGAGCCGGCCGCGGGGGCCGAAGGGCAGGCGTCGGCGCGCGCGCCGACGGGCACGCGGCGTGGGGCGCCGGTCGCGGGCAGGCGGCCGGCTGCGCGTGGCCTCACGCATGCCCGCGCAATGCTAGATGGAATCGGACCCCGATCCGAAGGCGCCGCGTCGCGGCAACCGACGTTTCAGCGCCGTCGGCGGATCAGTGCGCGCCGGTGAGAAACGCCACGCTGTGAGCGAACCCACGCTGTGAGGCGGCTCACACGGCGGCGCCCGCGGGATCCGGGATCCTCGACGGGTGAGCGCGCTCGCCACCGCCGTCGCCGGCCGACTCGAGGCCACCCGGGCGCGGACCCTGGCCCTGCTCGCGCCGCTCGCCCCCGAGGACCTGGCGCGCCAGCACACGCCGCTGCTGAGCCCGCCGCTCTGGGACCTGGGCCACATCGCCGCCTACGAGGAGCTCTGGCTGGTCCGACGCCTCACCGGCGCCCCCTCGCTCCACCCCGAGCTCGAGGACGTCTACGACGCGATCGAGACGCCGCGCTCGCGCCGGTCCGAGGCCCCGATCCTCGACGAGCCGGCGGCCCGTCGCTACCTCGACGAGGTCCGCGCGCGTGCCCTCGACGCCCTGGCCCGCGCCGACCTCTCCGACGACGCCGACCCGCTGACGGCGGGCGGGCTCGTCTTCGACATGGTCGCCCAGCACGAGGCGCAGCACACCGAGACCGTCCTGCAGTGCCTGCAGATGCTCCCGCAGGGCCGCTACCAGCCGCCCGGGCGGCGGGCCCTGCCCGCGCCCGCCGGTCCGGCGGGCGGCTGGGTCGAGGTCCCCGGCGGCGTCTTCGCGATGGGCGCGCCGCAGGGCCCCTTCGCCTACGACTGCGAGCGCCCGGTCCACCGGCGCCAGGTGGCGCCGTTCCTGATCGCGCGCGACCCGGTCACCTGCGGCGAGCACACCGCGTTCATCGAGGACGGCGGCTACCGGCGGCCCGAGCTGTGGACCGACGCGGGGTGGGAGTGGCGCCGGCGCGAGGGGGCCGAGGCGCCCCTCTACTGGGAGCCGGACGGCGACGGCGGCTGGCTCGACCGGCGGCTCGACCGGGCCGCGCCGGTGGAGCCGGAGCGCGTGCTCTGTCACGTCTCCGCCCACGAGGCCGACGCCCACGCCGCCTGGGCCGGCGCCCGCCTCCCGACCGAGGCCGAGTGGGAGCTGGCCGCCCAGGGGGCGCCGTCCGGCCCCGGCGGGGCGAACCTCGACCAGCTCGCGTTCGAGCCCGCCGCCCGCGGCGCCTACCCGCCCGGGCCGAGCGGCTGCCGCGGGATGCTCGGCGACGTCTGGGAGTGGACCGCGACGGCCTTCGAGGGCTACCCGGGGTTCCGGGCCTTCCCGTACCCCGAGTACGCCGAGGTCTTCTTCGGCCCGCGCTACCGGGTCCTGCGCGGCGGCTCGTGGGCGACCCAGCCGATCGCGGCCCGGGTCAGCTTCCGCAACTGGGACCTGCCCGAGCGGCGCCAGATCTTCTCCGGGCTCCGGCTGGCGCGCGACGCGTGACCGCCGACGAGGGCATCGACGCCGCGAGAGCGGCCATGCCGGAGGAGGGGGCATAAGCTCGGACCTCCAGCTGCTGCCGCGGCCGTTCCGGCTCGACGTCCACCCGCGCGCCGGCCGCGGGCTGGCCGACGACGCCCGCGCCGGGCTGGCCGCCACCCCGAAGGCGCTGCCGCCAAAGCACTTCTACGACGAGCGCGGCTCCGAGCTCTTCGAGCGGATCACGCGCCTGCCCGAGTACTACCAGAGCCGCACGGAGCTGCGGATCCTGCGCCGGGTCGCCGACGGCCTCGTCGCCCGCCACGGGGTGGGGGAGCTGGTGGAGCTCGGCTCGGGCGCGTCCCGCAAGACGGCCGTCCTGCTCGACGCCATGCGCGACGCCGGGCTGCTCGAGCGCTACGTGCCCTTCGACGTCTGCCCCGAGGCGATCCTGGCGGCGGCCGCGCGCCTGGTCGAGGACTACCCCGGCCTCGAGGTCCACGGCGTCGCGGGCGACTTCTCGCGCCACCTGCCGGCGGTCCCGGAGCGCGGCCCCGCGCCGCGCCTGGTGGCGTTTCTCGGGGGCACGATCGGCAACCTCGAGCCGGCCGAGCGCGTCCCCTTCCTGTCGGCGGTTGCCGGGCTCATGGACGACGACGACGTCCTGCTGGTGGGCACCGACCTGGCCGGCGACGCCGAGCGCATCCGCGCCGCCTACGACGACGCCCAGGGGGTGACGGCCGCGTTCAACCTGAACCTGCTGCGCGTGCTCAACCACGAGCTGGGCGCCGACTTCGACCTCGACGCCTTCGAGCACGTCGCCCGCTACGACCAGGGGCCGCCCTGGATCGAGATGCGCCTGCGGGCCCGCTCGCCCCAGCGGGTGCGCCTGGCGGCGCTCGCCATGGAGGTGCGCTTCGCCGCGGGGGAGGAGATGCGAACCGAGATCTCGTGCAAGTTCACCCGGGAGACGGTCGCGGCGATGTACGCCGGCGCCGGCCTGCGGCTCCTGGAGTGGCACGAGGACCCGCGGGGCTGGTTCGCCGTGTCCCTCGCTCGCCCGGCGTGAGCGGCGCCGCCGCCCAGGGGTGCCCGAGCAGGCGGAGGCTGGCGAGGCCGGCCCACTCGCCGTAGGGCGCCAGCAGGGCGGCCGTGTCGGCGACGCCCGCCGGCCGCCCGTTGAGGCGCGTGGCCAGGCGGATCAGGCCGAGGTCGCCGACCAGGCCGACGTCGAGGCGCCCCAGCCCGAAGAGGCCGACCACGCCGGCCGACCAGGGGCCGAGCCCGCGCTCGCGGGTGAGGCGGGCGACCACCGCCCCCGAGCCGTGGCGGCGCAGCGCCTCCGGGTCGAGCGTCCGCAGCACCCGCGCCAGCGTCGAGGCGCGCCCTGGCGACAGCCCCCGCGCCGCGAGCTCGGCGGGCGAGAGGGCGGAGAGCTCGGCCCGCGTCGGCGGCAGGCGCAGGCCGCCGGCGCGCGGGGCGGCGGCCGCCACGACGCGGGTCTCGGCGGCCGCGGCCTCCGCCCAGGTGACGAGCTGGCCCGCGACGGCGGCCACCACCGCCTGGGCGGCGGTCCCGCGCACGACGGGGCGGACGCCCGGCCGCCGCCGCACGCCCTCGCCGATGAGCGGGTCGTCGCCGAAGCGCTCGCGGAACTCGGCCGTGTCGGCGTCGAGCGACAGGCGCCGGCGCACCTCGGCGGCGACGGCCCCGGGCTCCCCCTCGGCCGCCTCGACCCGCAGGGAGCCGTCCGAGCGCTGCAGGATGCGCGCGAGCCCCGCGGCGCCGTCCGGCCGCACGGTCATCTCGAGCACGCCGCCGCGCATTCGCAGGGTGCCGCCGGCCCGGCCCAGCAGCGACGCCCGCAGGGAGTAGGGGCCCCGCGGCCGGAGGATCACGCGTCGGCTCCGGGCTCGCCCTCCAGCGAGGCGTCGTCGGGCAGGCGGATGAGCAGCGTGCGGTTGCGGACCTCGATCTCGCCCGCGCTCGCCAGGCGGCCCAGGGCGATGGTGACCGACTCGCGCACCGCGCCGACCATGTTGGCCAGCTCCTGGTGCGTGAGGCGCAGGTCGAGGCGGATGCCGTCAGGGGTGACCCGCCCCCAGCGCTCGGCGAGCTGGCGCAGCTTGAGCAGCAGGCGCCGCTCGACGCGCGGCTCGAGCGCGATCGCCACGGCGAGCTCGCGGTCGGCGATCTGGGCGCTGAGGACGCGGACCACGTTCGCGGCGAGGGCCGGGTCGTGCATCCACGCGTCGAGGCGGTCGCGGTCGACCAGGTGCATGAGGGCCTCCTCGATCGCGAAGCAGCGCACCCTCGGGCCCACCGCCGCCCAGCCGTCGGTCGGCCGCACGATCACGTCGCCCTCCTCGAGCATCCCGATGGTCCGCTCGCGGTGCTCCTCGGCGATGAACGCCAGCGCCAGCCGCCCGCCGCCCACGACCCCGCAGACCGCGCCGCTGGCGTCGATGTCGAACTCCTCGCCCGCCGGGACGACGACGGCGTCGAGCTCCCGGACGGCCTTGCGGAGGGCGCTCTCGTCGAGCCCGGCGAACAGGTCCAGGCGGCTGAAGACGGCGGTGTCGGTCATGACGAGGCGACCAGGGCGACGGCGGCGACCAGGTTCACCGTCGCGTGCGCGGTCACCGAGGCCCAGTATCCCCGCCAGCGGTAGAGCCATGCCAGCACGAGCCCCGTCAGGAAGAGGGACAGCGCCCGAGGCCACAGCAGGTACGAGTCGGCGTGGGCCGCCGCGAACAGCAGCGAGCTGAGCGCGGCCGCGTACCAGAAGCGCATGCGCTGGACGAGGCCGCGCAGCAGCAGCCCGCGGAACAGCAGCTCCTCCCCGAGCGGCGCCAGCACCACGACCGCGATCACGGTCAGGACGACCATCCATGGGACCGTCCCGATCTCCTCGATGTCGTCGATGCGCCGCTCGACGACCGGGTCGATCGCGGTGCCGATGAGGATGATCGTGCCGGCGCCGATGACGAGCCCGATGCCGATGGTCACCCCCAGGCCCACGGCCCCCCAGGCCGAGTGCTTCAGCGCGACGGCGGCGCGGCGCTCGTGGGCCGGCAGGCGCAGCCAGAGGAGGACCCCGAAGACGAGCAGCACGACGCTGGTCCCGAAGGAGAGGATGGCCGCGGCGCCGTCGTCCGAGATGGACGTCGCGTCGAGGATCCCGGCCCCGACGGCCAGCAGCACGAAGGCCAGGAGGACCGCGCCGACCGGCGAGAGGACCCGCCACCAGAACCCCGGGCCGGGGGGCGCCGTCGCCGGGCGCGCCTGATCGAGCGTCGCCACCTCTACGAGTGTACGGACCACTCCCGGGCGCCGACCCGGCGGTGGGTAGCATGCCCGGATGGCCGCCCCTCGCGAGCGCGTCTTCTCCGGCATGCGCCCGACCGGCCCGCTCCACGTCGGCCACCTCTTCGGGGCGCTCGGCAACTGGGTGCGGCTTCAGGACGACTACGACTGCATCTACTGCGTCGTCGACCTCCACGCGCTGACGACGGCCTTCGAGGACGTCGGCGACATCCGGCAGAACACCCGGGAGATGGTCGCCGACTGGATCGCGGTGGGCGTGGACCCGGAGCGCAGCATCGTCTTCCGCCAGTCCGACGTGCACGAGCACGCCGAGCTGTTCGCGCTGCTCGGGATGGTGACCCCCCTCTCCTGGCTCGAGCGCGTGCCCACCTACAAGGGCCAGATCGCCGAGCTCGGCGAGGGCATCGACACGTACGGGTTCCTCGGCTACCCGCTCCTCCAGACGGCGGACATCGTCCTCTACCGCGCGACCCAGGTGCCGGTCGGGCAGGACCAGCTCCCGCACATCGAGCTCGCCCGCGAGGTCGTGCGCCGCATGAACCACCTCTTCGGGCACCTCTTCCCGGAGCCCCAGGCGCTGCTGGCCGAGTTCCCCCTGGTGCTCGGCCCGGACAACCGCAAGATGAGCAAGAGCTACGGCAACGCCCTCACGCTCGGCATGGAGGACGAGGAGATCGACCGCCTGGTCATGTCGATGATCACCGACCCCCAGCGGGTCCGGCGCGAGATCCCGGGCCGGCCCGAGGTCTGCAACGTCTTCTCGTGGCACCGGCTCTTCCGGGCCTCCGAGGGCGAGCTCGAGGCGGTCTACCGCGGCTGCACGACGGCCGTGCTGGGCTGCGTCGAGGACAAGCGCGGGCTGGCGGCGCGCGTGCGGGCGACCGTCGCCCCGATCCGCGAGCGCCGCCACGCGCTCCTCGCCGACCCCGACCGCATCGAGGCGATCCTCGACGAGGGCGCCGAGCGCGCCCGCGCCATCGCCGCCCCGATGCTCGCCGAGGTCAAGGCGGCGATGGGGCTGTGAAGCAGTCGTAGTTCTCCTGGCGGGCGATGCGCCCGCCGCGGATCGTGAACCACATGCTCGAGTGGGCCTCGAGGGCGGTGCCGGCCGGGAGCGGCCCAGCCGCCGTTGCCAGCGTGCCCGTCCAGCGCACCCGGGTCACGACGGTCTCGCCGTCGACGGCGTGGCCGAGGACCTCGTAGCGCTGGCCGCTCAGCAGCCGCCGCCCCCGCCTCAGCGACGCCATGATGCGGGGGACGTCCCGGTCGCTCCCGCCCGGGCTGAAGAGGTTGGGGTGCTCGACGAAGCGCATGCCGTCCTCGAGCAGGTCGCGGATCGCCGCCGGGTCGCTGTCGTGGTCGGCGATGAGCGCCAGGTAGCGCTCGACGATGGCGCTCGGGGTCACGGCGGCTCCTCTCGTGGATCCGCACACCTTAGGAGCGGCGCGTGCGCCGGGCGCGGCTAGGCCGGGCCGACCTGGTAGAGGCGCACCGGCTCCGAGAAGCCCTTCAGCGAGCGCGGGCCGCGGTCAGCAAAGGCGACGCGCCCAGACGTGAGGGCGAGGCTCCTGACCGTCTCCGACACGAGCACCTGGCCCGCGGGAGCCTCGGCGGCCACCCGCGCGGCGAGGTTGACTGCCCCGCCGAAGATGTCGCCCCCCTCCCGGATCACGTCGCCCGCGTGGAGGCCGACGTGCAGGCCGAGGCCGGCGCCCTTCGCGGCGTCGACGCATCGCACGGCGCAGTCGAGCGCCGGGCCGGCCGAGGTGAAGACGGCGAGCAGCCCGTCGCCGAGCAGCTTCCCCTCGATGACGGCGCCGCCAGTCTCGCCGACGCAGGTGCGCAGGGACTTCTCGAGTCGCCGCGCCACCGAGCGGAACGCGGCGTCCCCGAGCTCCTCGGTGAGGGCGGTCGAGCCGGCGATGTCCGTGAACATGATGGTCACGGTCCCGTCGGGGATCGCGGGCTCGGGGACGTGTTCGTCGTCGGCGACGTCGTCGACCTCGGCGAGCCGCGCGAGCCACCCGACGACGCTGTCGTGGCCGAAGTCCAGCATGGCCGTGTAATACGTCGCGGCGCCGAGCCTCACCTCCGCCTCGGGCAGGACCTGGAAGCGCAGCGCGCCGAGGGAATCGGCGTGCGCCTCCAGCTCGGTCGACACGGTGTACAGCCGCCGGAGCGAGGAGCGCAGCTCCATGTAGGTGCGCTTGACGTCGAGCCAGCACGCCGCCTGCGAGGGGCACGGCAGATCGCCGGCCTCGCGGTCCAGCCAGCGGCGCAGAAACAGCACCCGCTCGCCCTCGGCGACGGGGTGCTCGGCGAGGTGCCGGGCCCACGCGGCGGTCACCGGGTCCGCCGCCAGCCGTTCGGCCGTCGTGTCCCCCGGCTCGAAGAGGAGGTACAGGCCCGCGACATCGCCCATGCCGTCGCGGGCCACGTGCACCGCCCCGGGCAGGTCGCGGCACCAGCCGGCCACCAGCTCCGCCGCCTCGGGGGGCTCCACGGCGGCCACGATGGCCGCGAGCGCGGCGCCGTCGGCCGGGTCGCTCGGCTCGACGGTCATGTCGGAGGCGCCAGCGGGGAAGAATGCCTCTCGCACGGACGGGTTCGACACGAGGAAGAGGAGGTCGGCGGTCTGCTGCCAGAGGCTCAGCCCGGCCGCGGCCCGGGACTCGTCCGCGAGGTACCGCCACGCGCGGCGCCGGTAGCGCCGGTAGCGGGTCGGGTCCCGGGCGGCGAGGTCGCGCGCGACGGCTTCGCGGACCACGGCGTGGATCGCCAGGCCCTCGTCGGTCGCGTCAACGAACGGGAGGCCGCGGATCTCGTCGAAGGCGGCCCGGCCGCTCGGCGCGCCCAGGAGCGCTGCCAGCGAGGGCTCGGTCAGGCGCCGAAGGATGGACGCGCCCTCCACGGCCTCCGCGGCGTCGGGCGAGAGGCCCGACAGGAACGCCTGGGTGAGCTGCCGCAGGATGACCGGCGGCGGTCCCTCGGTCAGCTCGAGGTCCGGCTGCGCCCGGAGGGCGGCGGCAGCGAGCTCGAGGGCCAGGGGGTGGCCGTGCGCGAACCGGCTCGCCCGCTCGGCTTGGTCGGCGCTCAGCCCGCGCCGGGTCAGCATCGTCCGCGACTCGTCGGGGTCGAGGCCCCCCAGGCGGATCTGGTGGAAGAGGCCGGCCCAGCCGGGGCTGGTCAGCCAGCCGGGCCGCGGGGGCTCCCGGCTCGCGATCAGCGTCACGGCCGTGTACGGCAGCGACGGGAGGAAGGTCTGGCGCAGCCAGCTGTCCATCAGCCCGAACGTCTCGTACGTGTCGAGCGCGAGCACGCACTGCCGGTCGGCGCCCTCGAAGGCCCCGCCGACGGCCTCCAGGAAGCCGCGCGGGGTCGGCTCGATGCGCGCGCAGTCGAGCGAGAGCACGCGGACGCTTGGGCTGGCGCCGGCGACCGCCGACTGCAGCAGACGCGACTTCCCGATGCCCCCCGGCCCGTAGACGTACGCGACCAGGAACGGGGGGTCCTCGGCCGCGATCGCCTCACGCAGGGTCGCCAGCTCGGCCTCCCGGCCGACGAAGGAGGCCCCCGCAGCCTCCGTGAGCCGCTCGGCGATCGTCCTGGCCATCACCGCCTCTTGTCCGGTCGGGTCTAGCAGAGGGGGCCGCGCCGCGTCGACCCCGCGGCGTCACGCCGGGACTTGGGATCGCGGTCTCCGAGACGGGCGCCCCGGCCGTCGCGGGCGGGGCCGCCGGGGGCTGCGGGTATGCTGGCCCGGACCCGATGGCCGCGCCCGACGCCCTCCAGCAGCCGATGGAGCTCGACCTCTTCGAGGGCCCGTTCGACCTGCTGCTCACCCTGGTGCTGCGCGAGGAGGTCGACCTCCTCGAGCTGCCGCTGCTCGAGGTCGTCAGGGGGGCGCTCGGGGAGCAGGCTCGCGAGCGCTGGGACGCCGAGACGGCCGGCGAGCTGATCGTCCTGCTGGCGGCCATGGCCGAGCTCAAGGCCCGGCTCCTGCTGGGCGAGCCGATCGACGAGGAGCCCGACCCGGACGCGCTCGAGGCGCGCGAGCGGCTGGCGGCGCGCCTGATCGCCTACGCCCCCTTCCCGCGCGCGGCCGCGTGGCTGGCGGAGCGCGCCCGCGACTCGGCCGGGCCGCGCTACCGGCGGGTGCCGCTGGAGGGCGCCGCGCCGCCGCCGGCGCCGCGGGAGCCGCCCGAGGCCTTGGTGGCTGCGATGCGGGCGCTGCTCGTGGCGCCGCCGGCGCCCTCGCTCGCCCACCTCACCAACCGCGTCAGCGTGCCCGAGGCCATCGGGCGGCTCCAGGCGGCCCTCGCCCGGGCGAGCTCGGTGAGCTTCGACGCCCTGACCGCCGGCGCCGGGCGCCTCGAGGAGGCGGTCACCCTGATCGCGACCCTGGAGCTGGCCCGCCGCGGCGAGGTCACGCTGGCCCAGGCGGAGCCGTTCGGCGACATCGCCATCGTGGGGCGGCGGCCGTGACCGGGCTGGCCCGGCAGCTCGAGGCGCTGCTCTTCCTGAGCCCCGAGCCGCTCCCGCTCGTCGCGCTGTGCGAGCTCACCGAGGAGGCGCCGGGGGCGGTCCAGCGCGCCCTGGAGGAGCTCGGCGAGCGCCACGGGCCCGACTCCGGGCTCGAGGTCGTCGAGGTCGCCGGCGGCTTCGCGCTGCGCACCCGGGCCGACCTCGCCGAGATCTGCGACCGCCTGCGCGAGCGGCCCCCGGAGGACCGCATCACCCCGGCCGGGCTCGAGACGCTGGCCGTGGTCGCCTACCTGGAGCCGATCAGCCGTCCCCAGATCAGCCGCCTGCGGGGCGTGGCCGCGGACTCCACGGTGGCGTCCCTGGTCGAGCGCGGCCTGCTCGAGGAGGCCGGGCGGCCGGCCGAGGGCGGCGCGATGCGCTACCGCACGACGCCGCTCTTCCAGGAGCGCTTCGATCTGCGCGGGCCGGGCGATCTCCCGCCGCTCGAGCGCTTCGAGCTCAGCGGGCCCGAGGCCGAGCGGGTGCGCCGGCGCTTGGTGGAGGCGGGGCACCTGCCGGCCGACGCGGGCGGCGATGACGGGTGAGCGGATGCGGGTGCACCGGGCCCTCGCGCAGGCCGGGGTCGCCAGCCGCCGCGCCGCCGAGGCGCTGGTCGCCGAGGGGCGGGTGTCGGTCAACGGGGAGCCGGCGGCGGTCGGCCGGCTGGTGGGCCCGGACGACGTCCTGGAGGTGGACGGCCGGCGTGTGCGGGACCCCGAGCACGTGCGCGCCTACCTGCTCAACAAGCCCGCGGGCGTCGTCTCGACCGCCCGCGATCCGCAGGGGCGGCCGACGGTGCTCGACGACCTCCCCCGCGACGTCCGCGTCTACCCCGTCGGGCGCCTCGACATCGACACGACGGGGGCCCTCCTGGTCACGAACGACGGCGAGCTCGCGGCCCGCCTGATGCACCCTTCCTCAAAGGCGCCCAAGACCTACGAGGCCCTCCTCGAGGGCCGGGTGTCGGCGGAGACGATCCGCCGCCTCCGCCGGGGGGTGGAGCTCGAGGACGGCGTGACCGCCCCCGCGCGGGTGCGGGCCATGGACCGCCGGGCCCCGGGCGCCACCTGGCTCGAGATCGAGCTCACGGAGGGGCGGAACCGCCAGGTGCGCCGGATGGGCGAGGCGGTCGGCCACCCCGTTCGGCGGCTGCACCGCTCCCGCTACGCCGGCATCGGTCTCGGCCGGCTGCAGCCGGGCCGATGGCGCCCCCTCTCCCGGGCCGAGTGGAGCCG